>JAITBS010000127.1 GCA_031283515.1 Planctomycetaceae bacterium | reverse complement strand
ACCTCACACAACAACATACACAATATAAGAAAAAAAATTAAAATTTCTTATTACCCAACTTAACAAAAATTCAAAAAAATTTTTTTATTAAACAAGTAACTGTGGAACTTGGGCTAATTGTTGTTACTATACTGCCGAAATGGACACAATAATGGTAACTCAAATATGTAAAGAATACAAGAATTACCGTCAAAAGGGTAACATGCAATATCACCGCCGCGATTGTTTTCAATGTTAAGACAATCGGCATATAATTGATACATTCCGGTTGCATACGCCGTGCGGACTTTCCAGATAATATCGTCAACAGAATACTTGAAATTAACATTCGGATTCGATGCGTTCAGGAAGCTACCTTTAGAATATTTCATCGAATAATTTTAAAGTGTTAATCCCCATTATTTTTACTAACATTTTTTGCTTTGTAACCGTTCACGCAAAATTTACATCAGGTAACCGGCTTTTCGGCGAAAGGTCGCTTAGCACCATTGGAATTGTTTAATACAAATCGTTACTACATTAAAATAATGAATGCAAAAAGTATATAATGGTGATTACAATATACATACAGCAAGTTAATAATTTTTGTAATTATTCAGCGGAATTTTTGTTTTTCGATTTTCACCCCTTGCGGGGTGTGAATAGTTGAGAGTTGATAGTGCCGCAAGTGAAATTATTACCGCAACGTTTTTAATCCGCCTGCGAACGAACTCTTCACGATCAACTCTCCGCTCTCCGCTACTCAATCTGTTTTGCCCAAATCAGATTGGGGTTGGCTTTTACGGCGGTTTCAAATAATTCTTTTGCTTTGTCCCGATTTCCTTTAGCGAGTTCAACTAACCCGCTCAAATATTGCAATTGGGCGAAACGTTCGGAACGTGAACCGTCTTCGCCAAATTTGGAATGTTCATCAATCATTTCACGGCTCGAAAGTTGTTGCGTTACATTTTTCTCAAGTTGCTCAATTTCCTTTTTTGCCGCCGCGTCATCACCAAGTTCCCGATACGCCATGCTGCGGAAGTACGATAATTCCGACGCTCCACCGCTACCGCTTGTATCGTCAACCGCAATTTGAAAGCACGACTTTGATTTGTCGGTGTTGTTCAAACCAAGATACGATATTCCAAGATAATAAAAAACCTTTGCGGAATGTTTGTTCGCAGCCGGTCTGCCAACCTCAAGATTGTCGGGATACGTGTCGGCAAGTTCAAATTCACGCACCGCCGCATGGTAATCTTTTTGTTTGAGTTTCTGGATTCCATTGAGTAAATGCGCATCAACAAAATATCGATGTACCTGACCTCCGCCTTCCCAAACATGGAAATGCCGTTTTTGCAAAATGTCAATGGCTTGTTCAAACTGTCCCGATTGGTTGAGCATCGACAACAAACGAATCACCGCATCATCATGTCTCATCACCGTTTCTTTCCATTTTTCGTAAAGCAAAAGCCTTTCCGTTACCGATTTGCCGGAACGTTCATACAAAATGTCCAGATCAATCAGCAGACGCGATGTTACAACTCCAAGTTCCACCGAATGTTCATAATACTCAATCGCTTTTTTCGTATCACCTTTTTGTTCATAGGCAAAACCAAGATTCCGTAACACCGCACCGAATTTCGGATCGCGTTCCGCCGCAAGTTCCCAATGTTGAATTCCCTTGTCTTTTTGGTTCAGATAATAGTACAAATTTCCCAAATAATAATACGCCGCCGCTTGTTCGGGTTGCAAACGAATGGCGTTTTCAAAAATCGGAACTTCTTCAGGACGGAACGGAAAAACAAAATCTGCCGATTTTTGCGACGCATTTCCGATTTTTGAAACATTTTTCTCTCTGTCACGATCAAATCGTTGATGATCGAGTGCGCAAAGATAATAGTACGGAAACGGTGAATCGGAAAATGGTTTGCCGTAATTGATCATACTTTGAAGAAGTATCCCGACATCGGAATCAACATTGCTATTTGATCTGATAATTGATCTGATAAAAGATTCATAATCGACCGCAATTTCCAGCAATTCCTGTAATTGAATCATTCCTTCGCCGCGATTCGGAAGTTCTTTAGATAATAACGTTTCAATATCCGGCGCACGTTTTTCCTGACTTGCCTGAACAAATTCTTTTTCAATTACCGACCAAAAATCAAGCGGATCAATTTGTTGGACTTGTTGTAAAACCGCTAACGCCTGATCATATTGTTTCAACCGACGGAGAATCAATGCTTTAGCCGTCAACGATTTTGTGTTGCGGAAATTAACATTCAATGATGAATCAATTAATGTTAATGCTGTCGGAAAATCTTTTTCACAACATGCAATTTGCGCCAACGCAAAATAGGCTGCTGATTGATATTGAGTTGACCAGGTTGCTTTCCAGTATTGATCTTTCGCTTCTTTGAATTTTCGTTGCTGATGCAAAACGTAACCGAGATAATAATTCGGTTCGGTATCGCGCGGCGACGTATAATTTTTCGACAAACGCTCAACCGCACGCCGTAAATGTGTTTCGGCTTCTTCCCACCGCGCTTCTTTGGCAAGCCGAATTCCGATTGCCGTATTAACACGGGAATCATTCGGATCACGTTTTAACGCCTCATTGTAATAAGTCATCGGATCAATCCGTGCGTTATGAAATTGTTCCAAACGCAATCCGGTTAAATACAATTCTTCGACCGACTTGTATTCTGTAACAGATTTTGTCGATTCCACTGGTTTCGGCAATTCCTCAATCACCGGATATTTTTGCGGTTGATACGAAATGATTTCCGTACCGTTTTCCATTTCCAAAGAACACCGTAATTCCGTATCGTTGATTGATTCGGCAATCGTTATTTCCTTGATGAAAGGAGTTGCCGGATCAATGTTGATTGTTTGTTGAAAAACGATTTCGTTTCCTGCAACAAATTTCACTTGTGCATTTTGATACGCTGTTGTTGTGTTGAAACCGAAAAACACTTTATCTTTGGCGATTCGTTCCAGATTCACCGCGCCTTTTTTGTTCGCATATTTCACGCTTTTCAGTTCGCGGATTGGAAACCAATATTGTTCAAATTCACGGATTTCACCCGGATAAATCCAACTATAATCCGGCTGATTATCGGAAAACGCACCGACCATCAATTCGAGATACGGTCCGTCAGTGTCGGTCAACATTTTGTCCCACATTTCAGCTTCGGGGTTATTTCCCCAAAGGAAAAATTTTTTCCCGCCGACAATATGATGATTGGCGACATGAACTGTTCCGGAATGTTTACCGTGATCATATCCTGCCAGAAAATCATTGTCGAAATCCCATGCGAAAACGGATGAAGGTGAACGAAAATTTTTCCACCAACTCATATCTGTTCCGTTATTGATAGACCATCGATGAAATTGTGTTTTGGAATGTCCGGTGCCGAATTGTGTTCCGGGCGGGAAAATCACTTGATAATTGTTACCGCAATGGACGGAAACATTCGCCCAATACAAAAAGGATTGAAGCAAAGGTGAGCGGTTTATGATTTTCACTTTTGCTTCGACGAGCGACGAATTGGGGTGTAACGTCAATCCGACAGACCATTTCAGCCGATGCCGTAATTCGGTTTCGCCGATCCAAACGGTAGAACTGCCATCGGAATTGTTGATCATTCGGTGATCAATGGACATGAAACTGCTGGGGCGATGGTGATGTGGAATGTTCCACTCTACACCGCCGGACATCCACGCACCGAGCATTCCGATCAAGGCGGGCTTCACAACATGTTGACGGTAAAAAAATTCGTAACTGTTAGTTTTATCGGTTGCGAAAAGAATCCGTCCGCCGATTTCCGGTAACACACACAAATTCACATATTTATTTTCGAGCTGTACTGCTTGATATTCACGGTTGACTTTGTGATCGGTGAGAACATCGTAAAGCGGATACGGATAAATATGTCCCTGAGCTCCCTGATAAACGCGTCCGGTAAAAAAAATCGGATTTGTATCCGGCGGTGCGGTTTCATAGGTTGGCAAAATAAGAGGTTCCGTTTTGATGGTTACGTTGTCTGAACATTGGGAAGACGTTGTTGTTATTGTTGTTTGGGTATTCTGCGCCGTAATTTTTTGTGCAGAAACACCATTCGCAGAAAATAGTAATAAAAATATTCCGCATAAACACAAAATAAAAATCAATAACCGAAATTTCATGGGATTTCTATGGTAAAAGGAAAAACAGTAAATTTGAAATATTCACGATAGGATTGTCGTAATTATATCCATTCACAGAGGGAATTGCGAGAACCATCATCAATAACCGTAAGTATTCACGAAACTAATCAAGTGATAGAATCTTTGTAATATATCAGTGGAATTATTATTTTTTATTCTTCACCTCGAAGGGGTGGTATTTTCATAACCGTAGGTCAAGCGAATCGCGACCTACGGTCAACATCTCTCCTCAACGTCGTCTGAAAGACGAAACTAAACGATTCAGATCGTACAACCTTCGATTTTTAAGATTCTGTCTTTCAGACAGAGGTTTGTTCGTTGTACGAGTCCGCAGGTCGAGGACCTGCGGTTATGAAAATCACACCTCTAGCGGGGTGAAGAGCGAAAAACAAAAATTACTCTGAATCATTACCATGATTGCTACTGAACAGTTACAAATATTTGATATTATGCGGTTTTTAATTGAAATTGTTCCGGTTTAACAATATTTAAATGTTCAGGACACACACAACATTCGGGAAATGCGCCGGAACTGAGATGAACAAAAATATCGTATGCAGAACAATCTGGTGAAAGCGGTTGATAGCCGTTGACAACATTCCACGAATGATCAAGCACCTTTTCTCTGTATGCACCTTGTAACGCCGCAATCACAGAGCAGCGGTAAACACAGTTATCAAACAAAGTAACACATTTTTTGGCGATACAGCCGTTCCACGCTTTATTAAAATCACTATTAAACGGCAATGGTTTGTCATGTCCATTTGTTCGGTCTATTCTGTAAGTTTCTGCCCATTTTTGATTAGAATGATGTATATGGAAAGAAAGGTTGTTCTTTTTAAGACATGCGATTGATTCTTGAAACTTCAAATTATATTCCGGATCATCAAAATGTTTCGAAATATGAATTTGTGCATGAACGGTATGAAGAGCCTCAAAAACGGCTTGAGATTTTTTGGGAAACAACATACCATTTGTAATAAGCACTATTTGCGAATCTTTCCAATATGTTCCGGCAGCCAAAATAACTTTTTCTACTTCAGGATGAAGCAAGGGTTCGCCGCCTAAAAGCAAAAAACGGTCAGGAACAATTTTTTTGCTCCATGTCTCAAACC
The DNA here is from genome assembly GCA_031283515.1 of Planctomycetaceae bacterium. GTDB lineage: Bacteria > Planctomycetota > Planctomycetia > Pirellulales > Thermoguttaceae > WRKP01. The sequence continues at coordinate 2,054 of JAITBS010000127.1, read as the reverse complement.
ATTCTGATAATTGTTCAAGCGGAACACAACCTTTTCGTAATGGACTAACATGGTTACAAAATTTACATCGGAAATTACAACCTTTAACAATATCGACTTCAAGTTGATCAAGACCGATACGATCATCGTTGGTAATATGGGTTATTCGATTCATCATATCCAGAAGACGACCATTAAATAACAAATATCGGCGAAAACTTTTTTGATTTAAGAAAACCCGAATTATTTTTTCAATCGTTGGATAAATGACAGAGCGTTTACACCAAGCCCAAAAATCATTTATTGAATTTGTTATAATAATTTTTATTTTTTTCATACGTTGAAATGGTGAAGTAAATTTTAATCGAAACAAATATTGTTTGTGAATGATTATATGGTCAATCAAAAACAATTCACTATGAGTTATTAACTCTCTACGAACCAACGTTTCCATTGATCGCGAAATTTTCGAAAAATAAATTCCGCTTTGCGCAGAGCAAAATAAACGGAATTTTCGATAGCAGCAAAATGTGATCCCAAGATCGCACGATAAAATATTCTGATAGGACGTTTGAGTTTATTTTTTTGCGACAAATATTCTTGTTCATCCTGACCAAATTGCTCCTTCACCATGTTAAGAAATTCCGCTCGCCGATAGGCGGGTAAATGAGAATAAGTGGCGCGGAGATGCCATAATTTTCGGTATAAAAATAAGCCTTTCCACTCACCGTGATAATTGCCTGTTTCCAGTAACATCTCTTTAATGAGATTATAGGTTGCCGGTAATCCCATCGAGTATTTTTTTGATGGTTCACTATTGGTTGATAAAGGATATCTTCGGTTATGATACATAATTTCCGGCAACATTGCCATTTTTGGACGATGCACCAGTGCTTTCCAATGCATAAACGTATCCTCGCTATACTGACCGGTAGGGCAACGAATATCATTATCCAACAGAAAACTTGATCGCCATAGTTTTGCCCAAATCACGGGATATTCCAATAATAATAGATAATCGTTTTCGGTCAACAGTTTTCCAATTAATCTTTGTACTTCACAACCCCAATGATATAAGCGTTCATATTTTTTATTCCACCAATAATGTCCGTGATCTATGAAAAAATAAGTTGTATCCGCTTGTTCGGCATCCGCAACGGCAACCGCTTTTTCGCAAAGGTTGGGTTCAATTGTATCGTCGTCGTCCACAAAAAGCGTATATTCTCCTTTAATGTACGGATAAGCGGCATTTCTCGCACCGGCAATTCCGACGTTTTGTTGGTGAATTACGGTAATTCGATTATCTTTAGCGGCGTATTCGTCCAGAATTTGCGGACAACGATCAGGCGAACCATCATCCACACAAATAATCTCAATATCTTTCAACGTCTGATTCACAACAGAATCCAAACAAGCGTGAAGATATTTTTCAACGTTGTAAACAGGAATGATAACAGAAACTTTCGGCATAGTGTTATGGGGTTTGTGATGATTTTGTTAAAGAATAGCGTGATGATAGAAAAATACCGGTAACAGGTCAAGAGCAATTTTTTTGTATTTATTTAGTTGCGTTTCTAATTTTTCTTCGTTCACCTCAAAGAGTGCGATTTTCCTAACCGCGGGTCAAATGAGTAGTTGATAGTGGAGAGTTGATAGTGGAGAGTTCGCAAGCGGAGTCATAACGTTTCGGCAATAATTCCGCTTGCGTCCCACGTCCTGAAAGGACAAGATAAGCCAGCCCTACCCAACGGGTAGGGTAAAAGTTACCGCCAACTAATATCGCCCTGAAAGGGCAGGATATAGTTGATAGTGGAGAATGTTCGCAAGCGGAGTCATAACGTTTCGGCAATAATTCCGCTTGCGACACTATCAACTAATATCCTGCCCTTTCAGGACGTAGGAGAAACAAAAATTCCACTGATATATTACAAATTTTATTATTGCTAACCTTGTCCAGTTAAGTATAAGAGAATATAATTTCTTGCCCGTTTCCGCCAACTGCTGATCGGAATCAGGCAGGTCAATAATTTTGCAATAAAAAAACATCCCTGATCAATAATCGACCTCAACCACGC
>JAITBS010000098.1 GCA_031283515.1 Planctomycetaceae bacterium | reverse complement strand
TTACGACTTCGATCTCGGTGAACATTCCACCGCTCACACCGGTCAATTCGGACTCATGATGACTTTTTAGTCCGCAGATTTTCGCTGATTATCGCGGATTAGTCCGCAGATTAACGCGGATTTTCGCGGATTTGTCCGCAGATTAACGCGGATTTTCGCTGATTATACTTTTGGCATTCATTATTTTAATGTTGTAACAATTTGTATTAAACAATTCCAATGGTGGTAGTCAACTTTTCACCGAAAGGTTTTAAACAAAAACGGCGATAGCCGACTTGTCCCTGTTGACGGATGGAAATGAAAAACAAACTGCATACAGCACAATTAAAAAACCAATCGTTGCAATGTTTCGGCGAAACGTAAGATATCAGTGGAATTTTTATTTTTCGATTTTCACCCCGACAGTGGGGCGATTTTCATAACCGCAGGTCATCGACATGCGGACTCACACAACGAACATTCCTCTGTCTGAAAGACAGAATCTTAAAAATCGAATGTGTCATTCTGATCGTTCAGTTTCGTCTTTCAGACGACATTGAGAAGAGATGTTGACCGTAGGCCGCGCTTCGCTTGATCTACGGTTATGAAAATACCGCCCTTTGGGGGTGAAGAATCAAAAATAATAATTCCGCTGAAATAGTACAAAATTTGATCATTAAATAAACATCATTTGAATAACTGCCTAAAGTATAGTTTGTAGTTTGTTACAAATACAAATATGATGAATACACCAATATATAAATATTCACATTCACAGATTATTATTCACTACTCAACTATCGTCATTGGGGAATAATAGAAGATATTTTCAACAAATTCGTTGAAATCGATCTTCTGTAATATTTTGTACGATAATTGTGATAATTTTATTTACAACGTAAAATTTTACAAAAATTTTTCTAAAAGTCAAATAAGTTAGCGGCGAATTGTTCATAATAAGCAATGATCAAAACGAATAGTCATTGTTGATTGTTGTTCTCTAGAAGTTTTTATTCTTCACTAAAAAGAAACTTAGTCAATAAAAAAAAACGGCAAAAATAGCATTTTGAGGGAAATTGCCCATATTGTCTAAACATAATAATCGTTAAAAAAACAGGCAAAAAACACACTAAATTGCCGTTATATTCTTCGTAATTGTTAAAACACTTAAAATCGGATTTATCCTTTGAGGGTGTGATTGAAAGAATTGAAATTCCTTCTTTTTTTTGGAAGATAGAAGAAAAAAAGTCGAATCTCTTGAATACCTCAATACAAGACCTGTTCAATATTTTCATACATTTTATTGTTGATCTCATAAAAATCTTTTCCAATGAATCTTTTCGTACAATTTTATGATTGAGAAAAATTTTAACGGAGATGAATGTTTAATATTGTTATAGAAAATATTTTATGAACTGTTTTATACATTTTTATCGGAAACAAACCAATATTGAATCCCATACAATATGGGAGATGTAATAGGTATTTGATTTTCGTATAAAAATTGATAACGGTACTTATGTATTGCCTTATCGTTTTATTTCTTTTGTTGGAGAGCATAACATGACAAGAAAAAAATTCAATCGACCGTTTTTATCGCAACTAATCTCATGTCCTGAGAAAAAATTAGCCGCGAATGTCGTTACATCCATTAGTAAAAAACGATGGATTAAAAAAACAAAATTATTGGTACAAAAAGTGGTTGCACTGGGAATGATCACCTGTGCGGCTGCGCATATTTTTGTATCGCCGGTTTGGGCTCAAATTGTCAATGGGCGATATGTTTATGATTATAAAATGAATAGTAATCAGCCTGGTACACCTCCGCCATATTATAGTTACGGAAGTGCCGGTTCTTGGAATATTGATACGACAACTCCTTGGTTCGGACTTTCGGGTACGAATAATGTGATTCATCATCTTAATCAAAGTTCTTCGGGCGGAACAGTAAATATTCACAGTTTAGATAATTCCGTTAGACCGGCAACAGTATATTATAATTGGAGTTGGGTACAGCCTAGTCTTAGTGCCGGTTATTGGAGCCGTACCACCATTTCTGTACCAGCCCAAGGACCTTACAATGATTCGCGTGCTTACAGCAGTGCGTATGGCGGAACTGTAACAATAAATCAAAACGCAACCACGAATCTAACGGCAAGTTATGTTTCAAGTAGTACTGTTCTTCCTAATAGACAAGAAGTTCCGCTTGATCAATTATTTAGTTTGACCAATACGACGACCGGTTTTATTAAATCGGGATTGGGAAGACTTAATGTACAAATTAACACCGATATCGCTCATTTTATAGGACAAGAAGGAACATTAAGAGTGAGCGGTAATACCGGTGATGCAAATCATTTTGCCCGCATTACCAGCGCAACTGTTGACTTGAATCCTCAAAACTTAGCACTAAGTGATCCGACAACAAATTATATTAACCAACGTGCAGGATTTACTTTTGAAAGCGGTGTTGCAGAAAATAAATGGGATATAACGCAACTAAATTCTAATGGTTTCACAACTCAAGGTGTCATGAATGTCAGCAACTCCTCCAATCTGAACGGAACAACTACTGTTGACAGCACTTTAGGACAACTGGCAATTAATGCTACAACTCGTGTCGGTTCCACTGCCGGAGAACATGTTTTCAATGTTGTAAATAACGGAACGTTTAATTCAACAAATACGTTATTGTTCGGAAAAACCGCCGCAGGAGGAGATTCGAAACTTTATCTCAATGTGATGAATGGAACTGTTACAACAGGAAACACGAATAACATGGGAGGTACAGTTTTAGGTACACAAAGCAATGATATCATCAATGGTGTTATCAACGGCGGAAGTCAGTGGACGAATTACGGTAATTTTATTGTGGCGCAAAATAGTGCAGACACAAAACTCACTATCGAAAACAAATCAATATTGAACGCAAACGGCGGTGATATTACTGTTGGTTACAATACCGGTTCGGCCGGAACTTTTATTGCCGATACGGGAGCCGTTGTAACAACCGACCAAAAAATTTATGTTGGCCGTAACAGCAATGCCCAAGGAACTTTGTCCGCCCATAACGGCGCAACAATTACTGCAGCAACAGATATTGAAGTTGCAACGGCAATCAATTCAACCGGAACAATAATTGCAGACGGCAGCGGTACAAATGCAACAATTACAGCAAGTGATGGTCATTTTACGTTGAGTGATTCCGGTCATGGAATGATGGAAATAAAAGCGGGCGGTAAAATCAATATTCGTGACGCCGGAAATGATAACTCGCCTCTCAACGCCGGAAATGCAAATATCGCAACATCTACTTCGGGTTACGGAGAAGGAACGGTAAACGGTAATGGTTCCGAATTAAATGTGGATCATAATCTTGTTACAGGTAAAGCCGGAACCGGTTTACTGTTTATTGAGAATGAAGGAAAGGTTAGTGTTGGCGGTGATCATATTATTGCCGATGAGGAGAACAATAATATCAAATCGTTCGGACGTGATATGATCCGTGATCAAGGGAAGTTGGAGATTAGCGGAAATCTGCTCATTGGTAACCGCGGAAATGCCGGAGGACGTTACGATTATATTGGTGTCGGATATCAAGGCGGTGATAAACAAGATCCGGCAAATTGGGTTGGTTCTAACAACATAACCGTAACACCGAAATTACCCGACGGCAGCGATAACCCTCAATGGGCTAATGTTCAAATGAATTCGCCGGGACTTGCGATTGTCGAAGAAGGAAATGTTACAGTAGCAAAAGACGCTTCTGCCGGTATAGAAGGAACCGGTTACAGTTATATTCTTCTCGATAATAAAGGTTACAATGCCGACAATAGTTTGAATGTTGGAGAGAATTTTTATCTTGCTGATATGGGAGAAGCTTATCTTCGTGTCATCAATGGTAGTAGGGTAAATGTTGGACAAAATATGGTTGTTGGAAATCGAGGAGTGGATCCAAGTAATCTTGCTACAAGCGGTTATAAAGGGCATGGAACGGTTCGTGTTAATGGTGCCGATAGCGGACTCCAATCAGCAGGATTAAATGTAACAAAAGATTTGATTATCGGTAACAACATCGGTTCGGAAGGTTATCTTTACGCTTATAATACGGGAAAAGTAACTGTTGGACAAGATCATTACATAGGTAAAGAAGCCGGTAGTTTTGGTCGTGATCATTTTGACGGGAACAATACTGAACTGCATGTGAATAATTCTTTGTACGTCGGATATGAAGGCACGGCAGGCGGACGTTATCAATATCGGATCGATAATTCGAACTCCGATCCGGACGTTTGGTTCGATTCGCATAATTTACTGCTAGAACCGGGAAGTGCAGCAACCACACTTATTAATAACGGTGTTTCTGTTACACAAGATTGGGATGATGTTAAAAAGAATGCACCGGGTCTTGCTTTGACGGATGGTGCCATAGGAGATGCCGAATTTATTCATGCGGGAACTCTTCAAGACAGTTTCAGTTACATTTTAATTGATGATAAAGGTTCAAGTACAAAATCTGCCGGTTTGAAGGCAAGGCAAGGAATGGATATTGCCGATGCCGGCGAGTCCTATGTTCGTGTTCTCAACGGCGGGCAACTGGAAGTTGGTCAAGATGTTACGGGTATTCTGAGTATCGCTAAGACAACCGGTCGAGGAATATTACGTATTGGTAATACATCGGGTAATACCGGAGTCAGTCTGGTTCGGGTAACCGGAACATTAATTACCGGCGGAATCGGAACAAACAGCAATCCGGCAGAAGGTTATTTGTACGCCAATGACGCAAGTCAAACACGTGTAACCGGTAACCATATCGTTGCGCAAGGTCAATACAGTTTTGGACGTGATCATTTTAACGGTAATGGAACAAATTTGAATATTATCAGCAGTCAAGCCAATGACTCGACAATAATCGGCAGTGCAGGACAAGCAGGAGGACATTATCGTTATGTTTTAGGCGGCGGAGACAAAAACGATCCGACTATCCGTACAGAATTTAGTGATAATGGAAATGGTCTCTGGTTTGACTCCGCCAATTTGTTATTCGAACCGACTCAATTAGTCAGTTACAATAACAATCCCAATGTCGGTAACATCAATTATCAATCACTCACATGGAACGACGTTAAAAATAATTCACCGGGTTTTGCGTTGACTGCCGGAGCGGTTGCTGTTACGAATAACACGGTGATTGCAGACGCGGCAAGTGCTTATGGTTACGTTTTACTTGACAACAGCGATGCCGTTACTTCATCAACACGTACTTCATGGACAATTACCGATGCCAATAACAACGCCGATTTTATACTTGGTAATAATGGAAACGCTTATGCTCGTGTCATTAAAGGAAGTATGTTGTCGGTCAAAAATAACATGATTGTTGCCAACGCCGGAAATTCCGAAGCAACAATTCGGATCAATGATTCCAGCAATACCAATAATGCCGCATTAACTGTTGGCGATAATTTGACGGTTGCGAATCAAAGCGGTTCGGAAGGTAATTTGTACACTTATAAATCTGCAAAAGTTACAGTCGGCAATCTTAACGCTAAAACCGGTAATTTTACGATTGCTAATGAAACTAATAGTTACGGACGTGCTCATTTCGACGGAGAAGGAACGGAAGGAAAAGTCGGAGGAACATTAACAGTTGGTCTAAGCGGTCAGGCTGGTTTGTCGTACGAATATGTTCCGCACCTTAGCAGCAACAAACTCAATGATCCGGAGAACTGGTTCGATTCAATCAATACACTTGATGATGATATTAATCGTGTTGCGGCAGATAAAAACGGTTACACAATTAATCCGAAAAATAATTCAAGAACATTTGTTGCGTTATTATCCAATCCTTTGATTAAACAGAACAACGCACCGGGTTTTCTGGTTTCTGACGGGGCAAAAGTTACATCCGGTGTTGGTATGGTTGCTAAGGAAAGTGATAGTGTTGGTTATGCAGTGATCGACAATAAAGGCAATCACAATGGACGTTCCGTATGGACGGTTGATAATGGTACACTAACTATTGCCGAACATGGAACGGCTTATGTTCGTGTTTTGAACGGAGCCTTACTGAATACAACTGCGAATACCGATAGTTCTATAATTATTGCTGCAGAAGAGAAAAGTCATGGAACATTGCGGGTTCAAGATAACGGCTCACAGTTACATGTTGAAAATGATTTGATCACTGCAAAAAATGGAAGTGCCGGTCAAGAAAATGTTGCTATTGGTAATTTTTATCTGCACAGTCGGGCAACAGCCGAAGTTAATGGTAAACATACAATTGCTGAAGGTATTTATTCCGAAGGGCGCGACCATATTGACGGTAACGGTACGGAAATGTCAATTAACGGAACATTAACAGTTGGTGAACAAGGTTATGCCGGACATTACGTTTATCACGAAGGCGATTCCAATAACGCCAAAGATCCAACGAATAATAGTGCGGAAATGAATCAGTGGTTTGATTCGGCGAATACATTGAAGGATTTTAATGATCCGGCTGATACACTTATGTTGAAGGAAAATATGCCGGGTTTAGCGATTACTGCGGGAGCGGCGGTTAATTCCGGTAACGGTATGATTGCTCAATATGCGACCACCAACGCTTCAATAATTCCCGCCAATGCAACCTCGACCGCCTATCGTAGTAACGGTTATTTTGTTATTGATAACGCCGGTTCAACTACCGGACAACGCTCGGAATGGAATATCAAGGCTGGTATTGGTACACCCGCATCACAAGGTGATTTAATTGTTGCGCGGGAAGGAACCGGTTATGGACGTGTAATCAACGGAGCCTTACTGAGTGTCGAACACGATATGACTATCGCCGAATTATCGGACGGTAATGGAACAGGAAATGCACGAAGCAGAGGAACGGTTCGCATTTATGGTACAGGAAATGGAAACGATTCCACTTTGAATGTCGGGAATAATCTCATCACTGCAAAAGAAGGAACAGGTTCGCTGTACATTTATCAAAGCGGCAAAGGAAATGTTGTCGGTGATCACGTGATTGGTGATACGAAAGAGAGTTACGGTAATGACCACATTGACGGTCATAATACAAAATTGACGGTTGACGGAGTATTGACGGTCGGAAACTTTGGTCGTGCCGGAGGACGTTACGATTATATTACTAACGGCAAAAACGGCGGTATCAGTAAAGACCCGACAGTGTGGTTTGATTCGGACAACGTGATGCTCACTCCAGACGATGCCGATTGGGACACCGTAAAAAGCAATGCACCAGGTCTTGCAATCACCGGCGGAGCGGAAGTTCTTTCCGGCAGCGGTATGGTTGGACAAAACAGAATTGCTGCTGATGGAACACAAAGTTACGGTTATGTTGTCATTGACAGTAAAGATAAATCCGTTACAAATCCTAGTGATCGTTCGAAATGGATTGTCCAATCCAACGCCGCATCCGCGATGTATAATACCTTAACTGTTGCAAAAAATGGAGAAGGTTATGTTCGAGTGATCAATGGTTCTCTGCTCGAAGTCGGTATGGCAAACGGAAGCGGTGGAAACGGTACAATGACAATCGGTTCCGATGAATATGGTTACGGTACGGTTCGTGTCAACAACCTCGATCCAATTACTGGAACACAACCGGAATTAATCGTTCACGGTAATTTAACGACCGGCGGTGTCGGCAGCAACGTAACAGATACTGCCTACGCAACCGGTAATTTGTACGCTCACACTCAGGCACGGATTCAAGTTGATAACAATCACGTAATCGCAGAGGGAGAACACAGTGTTGGGCGTGACCACATCGACGGAGTTGGTACTACAATGAATATTGACCGTGCTTTGACTGTCGGCAAAAACGGAAAAGCCGGCGGTTGGTATCAGGAAAATCGTTATAAAATTCCGGCAAACAGTACTGTTCTTAATGTTCCGCATTATTATGTTCAGGACCCGACCGCAGAATTCGAACCCAAACGCTGGCTTGATCACAACGCCAGAACATTGGAAAATTTAGATCGAACTCTTCAAAATCTCGGCAGCCCCGAAAACGCTGAAATCGGTACGGAAACAGGTAATTCACCCGGTCTTGCAATTACTGCCGGAGCGGTTGTCACTTCCGGTAGCGGAATGGTTGCGGAATTTGCGGCGGCAAACGGTTACGTTTTACTTGATGATAAACGTGTTGACGCTGATAGTAAAGATGACAGCATACGGACACGTTGGATTGTTCAGAATGACGGTGTGCCTTTCGGTACAGATGGTCAACTGGTTGTCGGCGGCGCAGGCAATGCCTTTGTCCGTGTTCTGAACGGTTCCCTGTTACAGTCCGATTCTGTTATCGTAGCGAAAAACGGAAATCCGGAAACTCATGGTTCCCTCAACGTGATCGGCGGGAAAGAAAATCCGAAAGATGTTAGCGGAAAACCGGTTCAGCTTATCAACGCTTTAACCGGCGAAACAACAACATGGCAACCATCCGAATGGATCAGTAGAGGCGCAACAGTTATTGGTGAAACTGCCGGTAATGAACGCGGAACACTTCGTATTGAAGAAGGAGCTCATGGTGTTACCAGTGGTCTTTATATTGGTCTTGCTGCCGGTTCACAGGGTGAAGTTAGTGTTTCGGGAACCAGCGAGTCTCCAAATGATCAATCAAATGCGGTACGATCATTGCTTGAAGTTTTTGAAGATCAATCGGGAATGAAAGGTTCCAAACCGTTAGGTTCCAGTACATTATCTGTTTCGGATTATGGTTATCTTTGGATGCACCAAAATTCCGAACTCCGTCTCAATGGTGTTGGAATTATCAGCAACGGTGCGATTTTACATTTGTCTGAAGATAACATAAAACAATCGGGATTTTTCGATCCAGATAATCCCGCAAGTACCGCCGGTACTTTCACAAACACCTTGATTATACGAGCCAACCGAACTGCTTTAGTCGATGCGATGAAGAGTAAAGTAACAATTATAAATGCCCGTATTGAAGGCGATGGAACAGTTACCGGCGAAGATGGTGTGTTTGTAACTCACGAGTCGGCAGCAACTCACAACACAACCAAGACACAAACAGCAATCGATCCGGGGCAAGGTTATGACTGGAATAACCGTGACGAATATTCTTATTATTATGGAACGCTAAAATTCGGCGACCAATTGAGAATGAACGGCGATGTTGTTACAAATTTTGATATTAATTCCGGTTACTATGCAGGTATGGGCGGCATAGGCTCTCCCATCACGCCGCAAAAACCGAAACATGATGCAATTATTGTTCAACGCGGCGATTCCTCCAATTCCCAAGCCGATGTTCTGGCTAAACTAAGCGGAACATTAAATATTCACGCACGTTTAACAGATTATTATCAGGAAAATAACGATTTACTTGTTGTTCAAACAATAGGCGATTCAAAACCGGGCAGTATTCTTTCTATGTACGAAAAACTGAATGTCATGCCGCGTCAGTTTTTTGATAATCCGCAACAGGAAATCCGGCAGGATGAAAATAATAACGACCAATTGTGGGTAACTATGAAACGAAAAGATAATCCGTTTACAGACGCCGGTTACACCTATAATGAAAAAGAAACCGGTAAAGGTTTGGACAGTGTTTATATGGATCAAATTCGTACAGGACGTAAGGATTGGCTGCCGATGTTGCGTTATTTTTGGTACTTGGAGGAAAGGGAATTTTTGGATGCTTACCGGTTGTTTTCCGGTGAAGTCCGGGCTCATTCGTTGTTGTTACCGAAAACAAATCAATGGCGTTACGCTCATAACCGCATGGATTTTCGTACTTGTAACAACATTAAACATAATCACCAAAAACCTTGCGACGAAATATCGGACACTTCCAACGAATACATTCGTTACGGTGCGATGAAAAACCGGTGGAAAGAACGTTTCGAAAAATTAGCAAAGAACACACGGCTTTGGGGAAGTATTGTTTCTGATGATATGGAAACAGATAATGACGGTAACGCCGCTGATAACCGGATTCATCGATATGGTGTTGTGGTTGGAGCGGACAAGTCTTTCCTTTATCCTGAAAGTTATCTCGGTGTCATGATTGGTCTTAATCGCGGCAAATTAAATATGTTTCAGAATTATGCCCAAGATGATGATTTCAGTGTCGGTCTCTATCATGGTACAAAATTGTTTGAAGTATGGGAATGGAAAAATTATCTTGGCGCCGGTATTCAAGACTACAACATGAAACGTACTCTCAATATCAACTTGACTGACCTGAAATGGCATGAAGAAGATTATAGTTTCAAAAATAATCCGCTTGGTGATTTGGGCGATACTGTGAGCAGTGATTTTCTTGGTTATTCATTTTCAGGAAGTACGGAATTGGCACGGCCATTTTATTTCGGCGGTTGCAATGAATATTTGTTCCGTCCTTATATGGCTCTCGATCTCGCAATGGTCTGGCAAAACAATGCTAAGGAAAGGGGACATTATGAGAACAGTAAATTGGTTACATTAAACTATCTTAGTGCAACAAATATTCGAATCTATGGACGACCGGGTTTCATGTTGGAACGGACTGGACGTTGTACAAGTCTCCATAGTGGTTTGTCTTACGCTTTCATTATGGGAGGACGACGTTACACTGATGTGGAAAACCAATTTCAGATCGGCGGTAATCCTTTTAATATTCGCGGTGTGGACGATGGAAGCGGATTTATTACCTGGAACTTTGGCGGCAATGTTTATTTAGGGAAACAAAAACATTGTTCTGTTATCCTTGATTATTGGGGCTCTGCCGGCAGCCATTCCATTACTCAATCCGCTCAGTTAGGTTTCCAGAAAAAGTTTTAAGATAGAACAAAAATTCTCTTCGGTTAAGGGAATAAAGAAAACATATATTACAACTTATCAATGTATCAATATTTTGATAATTGTTACGTCAAAATAGATAATCATAAACAAGGATTTTTCATAACAATTTCGTAGTCAATCCATTTATATTATAAAAACAATAATTTAATATTGAGGATAATAACCATGTTAAAATTTCAGTTTCTTTTCAATTTTGGAAACGTTGGAACGATCACAGTTCTTTTACTATTCTTCTGTGTTTCTTCCTTATTAAATGCTGCTACAGAATATGGTATCGACGATGAAGACGAACTTTTCACGGTTTTAAAATTTACAGAAGACCGTGTTAAGATTTTCAACCTCGAAAAGGATATACTCGTCGCGAAGAACAAGATATTTAATATTCAAGCCGGTGATTCTGTTACGTTCCGTTTGAATGCGTTTAATTTGACGGGAACAGGAAATTTTGAATTTCATACCATTCCCGCTCATGACAACGCCGAAACAAATGTAACAATTATTGGGAGCACTGCCGGTTTCAATGGCGGTTTGAAAATATTCGATAATATTAATTTGCTCTATGATGGAACTTATATTTCGAATGATCTTGATGTGTTGGGTAAAAATCCGAACGATCATGTTACGGTGAATTTTACGAATCCGGGTTCGGGTTGGAACGCCACAGCCACAACACCTCAATTTATTAATGAAATCCCATTACCGGCAAATCTTGACGATCTTGCTTTAAGACACGAAGGAGTCATCATTGTCGGAGGTGACGGTGTTGGGAATCTTAATGTTACGAATGGTAACTGGGTTCGCAATGCTGCAACTATTGTCGGTGCGAGGAATCAAACGGAAGCAAGTAATCTATTGATTTCGGGTAAAGGCACGAGATGGTATGCAGTGGGTTCTTTTTACATTGGTTATCAGGGAATTGGAGTTACAAATATTAATGAAGGAGCCAAAATTTCAACCGGTTCTATTGGTCTCGGAATTGCCGAACCTGCCGCCAGCGGAACGCTAAACGTAACAGGAACAGGATTCAAAATACCGGCACCTGCTGACTTTACCAATAAATCTGTTACAGAAGAAATGATTTATGATGCTGCTTATCGATCTATATTTAAAACGAATGAAAAAGAACCGTTAGATAATACCACAACCGTTTTTATTTTCGGGCGTGACGATTATGATCAGAATCAAATTCCGCAGTTACAATCACGCGGTAAAGGTGTGATGAATTTCACCAACGGAGCGCATCTTGTGTTCGACGAATACGCTACCGAAACCGGTAAATCCTCCGGTTACATTCCAAAACTGACACTTGGAATCGGTAACAGTATTGTCGATCACTCATTGGTTTCCGGTACACTTCGGAATTGGTACAATAACAATAGCCATACCGGAGTTATTGATGGTTCTGTAACGGGAAATAATTCGCTGACTTTTCAAAACGGTTCTGTTTTGGAAGGAACTTTAACAATAAAAATGCAGCATAATTCGTTTACAACCGAATCCATCATCACTCCGGGTTATGATAGTTACGAATATCCGTATATCAACCCAAGAGATAAAAAATTCGGACACTTCGATTTTAGTAATACAACACTCACACTGGACGATTCCATTAAAACATACATTGACTTTGATGTTCACGGGGACAGCAATGCTCAGTCCACTTATGCGAATCACCCGATAATTCCAGCACCCAGTCAGGTACAAGACCCACTTAAAGAAACAATTAAAGGAACTCAAAGTTCGGATTATTTGCCGAATCACGGACGTGATGTGATTAAATCCAATGGTATGATTTCACTGGGCGGCGATATTTATTTCCGACCTCAAGCCGGATATTATTCCGATCACATTGATCTAAATTTTATTGAAACAGATAATCAAAATAATATTGTCAAGCAATTCGATGCCAATCGTGTTCATCTGGAACCGGTTCGTTGGTTTGAAAATAAACGTCTTGTTATTCGAAACGATGGTAATCATTTGTTGTTGGATCGTCATCAATCACCGTTTTCTACTGCCGGAAAAGATTTTAATTCTAAAAGTGTCGGCAGTTCACTTGATTCGATTTATAACGCAAACGATAATTATAGTTGGTTACATATTCTCGATTGGGTCTGGTTCATGAATGACAAAGAGTTACAAAAAACATTACACGAACTTTCCGGTGAAGTGAAAGCGTCGTCATTCTATTTACCGTTGCGAAATCAGTGGCGTTACGGATTTGAACGGGTCAACTGGAGCCGGACGGGAAATCATGTTTATTTTGGTACGCAAAATAACGCCGATCCAAAAATAGCAAAAAACAATGTTTGGGTAACACCTTATTATGATTATTTTCATGCCGGCAACGATGGAAATGTTACGTCCACAACAACGGAACGTGTTTCATTCTTTGCCGGTTATGATCGTGCTCTCATGAAAACACCATACTTTGCGGCGTTTAGTAAATCGGCATTTGGGTTACTTTTTGGATATTCGCAACCGAAACTGGATCAAAATCAGTCACGGATTATTGCAGACGATTATCTTCTTGGTGCCCATTTCAACACGCGGTTGTACGAAAAATATGAATTGAAACTTTGGGGCGGTCTTGGCGCACAACAATATCACTTGAACCGATATGTTCCGGTTCCCAATGTCAACGGAAATCTTTCGTCCAAATATACCGGAACAACATGGTCGGGAAGTGTTCAGGCGGCTCGACCGTTTTATTACCGCAACGTTTTTGTTTTACGTCCGCTTGCTGCTCTTGACCTGATGGTTGTCAATCAAAATAGCGTAACAGAAAACGGAACGTATGAACAGATTATTCTCCGGTATCAGCGTTCGAAGTGGTCACAATTATTTGGTCGTGCGGGAGTTCGTGCCGATTTTGCTTCGGGTCGATGGAATCTGAACGGATCATTATCCTATTCTTATTTGTTGCTGGGAGATCAGGCTCCGGTTAGTACTCATCAATTCGTTTACGCCGGCGGTTCACCGTTTGATATTCAAGGCAACAACTTGGGACGTAGTTTCTTGAATTTCGGTTTGGGAACGCAACTTCATCTGGATTGCCTGAAGACGAGTGTTCTTTTCTTCCAGTACAACAGCGATTACAGTAAACATTCAAACAGCCAAACAACAACAATTGGTTATCAAAAATTATTCTAATATAACGGTCTCTCTTGTGAACATTCACACAAATAATCGGAAAAATAGTAACTATTCAGTAGGTAGGCGACCTTTCAGTTGCCTACCTTTTAATTTCTAACAGTAAACCAATTCAAAAATATTCCACTGAAATATTATTTTTTTTGTAATTATTCGCCGGAGATTTGGTAACAATTTAATTTTTATTAGTCCCGCAACAAGGTAAAGTATATAAATAAAGTATAAAAGGACTCAAACCGTAAAATAGTTACCTATGTTGATAACCATGATCGGAAATGGGTGGGTGATTGAATGTTCCTAATAATTTTGGTAAAGTTATTTGGTAAAGTAAAAGGCGTCAGTGGAGTTTTTGGGTCAAAGACTCTTTTTCCTTAACTTGTGAGATAGTCTCTATTAAAAGGATGACTGACGGAAGTAATTAACTATTCACTTCATTATCAACTAAATAACTTATGTCAAAACTGAAACGGATTCTTGTAACCGGAGGAGCGGGGTTTTTAGGGTCACATCTTTGTGAACGGCTTGTCGATCAAGGGCATGATGTTATTTGTGCCGACAATTTTTTTACGAGTCAGAAATCGAATGTTGCTCATCTTCTTGAGTGTCCGAATTTTGAGTTAATTCGGCACGATATTACGATGCCGCTTTATTTGGAGGTTGACGAGATTTATAATCTGGCGTGTCCTGCTGCGCCGGGGCATTACCAATTCAATCCGGTCAAAACGATGAAAACATCACTTGCCGGTTCGATTAACATGCTTGGTTTGGCGAAACGTTGCCGAGCCAAAATACTTCAAGCCTCAACCAGCGAAGTTTACGGCGATCCCGAAGTTCACCCGCAAGTCGAATCTTATCGCGGTTGCGTTAATCCGATTGGACCTCGCGCTTGTTACGATGAAGGAAAACGTGCCGCCGAATCACTTTTTATGGATTATCGCCGAATGCACAAAATGCCCATACGTATTGTACGGATATTCAATACGTACGGACCGCGAATGCATCCCTATGACGGACGTGTTGTTTCAAATTTTATTCGTCAGGCTCTCAGCAATGAACCAATTACTATTTTTGGTGACGGACAACAAACACGATCATTTTGTTATCGTGACGATTTGATTGAAGCCATTATTCGGATGATGAACAATGAAGAAGATTTTGTTGGACCAGTCAATATCGGTAATCCAGAGGAATTTACTATTCGGGAATTGGCAGACCTTGTTGTACAGTTAGTGGGACGGCCGGTTCAGTTTATGGAAAAACCGCTTCCAATGGACGATCCGCGTCAACGGCGTCCCGACATTACACTCGCAAAACAAAAATTAAACTGGTCACCTCAAATCCCATTGAAAGAAGGTTTACGTAAAACAATCGAATGGTTTCGCAACATTGATTTTGAACAGTATCGTCCGCCGACACCGCTTTACTGAAACAAAATAAAACCGTTTACACTAATTTGTATGAGTGATTTCCAGCGGGGAAATTACTCATTAGTACAAAAACATCTATTTAATATTTAAGGAAACTTGTTTATGAAACAAACAGACATTCAAATTACCGGCGTCACTTGTTCCACACAATCTTTTCAATATCGTAGTCCGATGAAATTCGGAGGCCGTGTTGTTCGGGATGTGGTGGTTTTCGATACGGTTGTTCAGGTTAAAAACCGTAACGGTAAGACAGCTGAAGGATTTGGTTCGATGACGATGGGCAATATTTGGGCGTGGCCTGCCGGCAAAACGGATCCGGCGGATTCATTGGCAACAATGATCCGGTTTGGTAAAAAAGTTGTGCAGTCCGCAGCCGAATACCGCGAATGGGGACATCCGCTTGAATTGACTTATGATTTTTCAAAACAATATTCTCCGCTTGCGGAAACTGTTATTACGAGTGTTGATGCGGAATTGATTCCGAAACTCGCGCAACTTGTTGCTGCCAGCCCGTTTGAAGCGGCGGTTTTCGATGCTTACGGACGGATTCATGGTGAAAATGTTTATAATCTTCTTTCAAAAGAATTTTGTAACCGTGATCTTTCTTATTATCTTGGTAACGAATTTCAAGGTGAATATCTTGATCAATACACGCTTCGTAATCCGAAAAACCGGATGCCGTTGTATCATTTAGTGGGTGCGCTTGATCCGTTGACGGATGCCGATGTAACAGAACCGCTCAATGATGGTTTACCGGAAACTTTTGCTCAATGGATTCCGTTCAATGGTTTGACACATATTAAGATTAAACTGAACGGTGATCAACTTGATTGGGATGTGAATCGGGTTGTTACGATTGACCGGATTGCGGAAGAGGAACAGGCGAAACGGAATTGTACGGATTGGGTGTATTCCGCCGATTTCAATGAACGTTGTCCGAATGTCGAATATGTTCTCGAATTTTTGCACAAAATTAATGAGAAATCTCCGAAATCAATTCATCGGCTGCAATATTTGGAACAGCCAACCAATCGGAACTTGAAGGCATTTCCGGAAAATAAAATGCAACAGGCAGCGGCGGTCAAACCGGTGGTGATTGATGAATCGCTGGTCGATTTGGAATCGTTGCATGACAGCCGCAAGATGGGTTATTCCGGTGTTGCGCTTAAAGCGTGCAAGGGTCAATCGGAAGCGTTGCTTATGGCGGCTGCGGCGCAAAAGTATAAGATGTTCCTGTGTGTACAAGATTTAACTTGTGTTGGTGCGTCGTTCCTCCATTCCGCAACACTTTCCGCACGAATTCCGGCTGTTACGGCAATCGAAGGCAATGGACGTCAATACTGCCCCAAAGCCAATATTGGTTGGGATAAAAAATATCCGTCTATGTTTGTTATCAAAGACGGAACACTTGGAACATTCGTTCTTAACGAACCGGGGTTAGGTTTTTCTAAATAAAAAATAAAGTAACGGTCTATTTTATGAACATTTATTAACCGTTAAAACACCTTGTTCAAGTAGTCCGCAGATTAACGCAGATGTTCGCAGAAAATAATCCGGCGTTAATCTGCGTCGTCTGCGGACGAAAATCGACTGTTACAAAATTGGATATTCCGATTTTTATCGACCTATTTTATTGCCGAAATACTGGTTTATCAGTACCGGGCATATCGTTGGGAACCGGAATAGTTACATTACCGGTTGCCGCCCACTCGGCTCCGCGCAAAAACGTAATAATAAAACTAACACTTTTACACTGACTTTCGTTGTCACCAAGACAGGTGTGAAACACACGTCCTTTGCCATAGTTGATCACCAGTAAAAGCGGTTCATCCCGACCGGTTCCGCCTTTTTCTGTGTCGGCAAACGCCGTTGCAAGAATTGTAACATTTTTAGCAGGACCGCGTAACAGGTCATAAAGTTCATCTTTGGCATGACGGAATTTTTGGGGTAAACCTTTCATAATTGGGTGTTCCGGTTGCTGAACTTCGATCAGATATTCCCATTGCGGACCGTGATGACCGCCTGGTCCTGGAGTTGAATCAAGAACCGGTTGAGCGTCTTTGAGGTACAAATAAGGACCGCTTTTTTCGTTACGTCCGCCCCAACCGCCGATAGCACACATTTCATTGTATTCCTTCCAATTTGGAAAAGAATTATTGGCAGCGTGATAAATCACAAGCCCGCCGCCGTCAGCAACAAATTTTTCGAACGATTTTTTTGTTTCTGCAGACCATTCATCGCCGTTGTAGTTCATAACAACGAGATTGTAATTTTCGAAAGCGGGTTTGAAAGAGTCCATTTTTTTTCGGTACTCTTCGGGGTTTGCTTTCTTTTCTTCCTGTGTCGGCGATGTAACAACATCAACCGTAAAACGTCCTGATTTTTCTAAAAAATCTTTGATAACCGGCGTGGTTGATGCCCAACGGTGATTATTTTGACCATCGACAATCAATGTTTTGATTTTGGCGGCGGATTCTTCACCTTGCACAACATCAACACGTCCATAAAACATCGTACCGACCAAAACGGTAAATAACAGTAACATTCGCAAAATCATTTGGTTTTCCTTTCAAAAAAATTTATGTGGTAGATAAAGACCGGATGTTTCCAATTTATCTTTACGACGAGATAAAATTTCATCCATTTTTTGTGAACGGTTTATGATTTTATCCACAATCATTTTTACAAGTCTTTATCAAGTTTTGTAATTTTACCAAAATTCACGTAAAATTAAAGCAACACCCATCAATTCCCTAATCCGTAAATTACCGTCCGCAGATGACGCAGATTGACGCAAAAAATAATCCGCGTCCATCTGCGAAAATCTGCGGACTAAAAAAGTTAAACAATATTTTTAAACACGAAATACACTAAATTTCACGAAATAACACGAAAATTATCTAAAAAATCTTTTTTCGTGTATTTCGTGTAATTTCGCGTGTTTCGTGTTAAAAAAATATTTAAACACGAAAATTATCTAAAAAATCTTTTTTTCGTGTTTTTCGTGCAATTTCGTGTGTTTCGTGTTTAAAAAATCTGTTACGCAATAGCGTTTAAAATCTCATCGTCAACGAGGTTATAATCATAATCTGCCCAAAATGTGTCAAGTGATTGGGCTTGTGCTGTTGTTGGTTTCTGGACAACATACGGAGTCGACCATGTCCAAATTGTACGCCCTTGACTATCGAGATAACCAACATACAAAACATACTCATTATTGTTGAGTGGGTTT
>JAITBS010000073.1 GCA_031283515.1 Planctomycetaceae bacterium | reverse complement strand
TGAAATAACCGTTATTCATTTACCATTACTGCATGGTAAATAACACGTAATACGGTTTAAACAAGTAAATTTATACACAAATCAACATTGGATGTCAACAGGGATATTGTTTTTTTTTCGATTTGTCAAAAAAAGCCTCGAAAAAAACGAACATTCACGGGCTAGTGCTTTGTTAATCTTAAAAACTGTGATACAGTGCATTGTAATCTATCAGTGGAATATTCGTCAATTTGTTTACCAATGGTCTCCAAAGGTAGCCAACGTTTCGCCGAAACGTTTTAAACAATAAACAATACAATACGGCGTACTCGCCGACTTGCCCCTGTTTGACGGACGGAAATGAAAAACCAACCTTGTACAACACCATAACAAAAACAACCGTTGCGACCGCGGGTTTATTGTATTGTATTATCTAAAACCTTTCGGCGAAAGGTCGCCTACCTTTCAGTTGCCTACCTGTTAGTTGCCTACCTTGTAATTGCCAACTGTAAACAAATTCAAAAATATTCCACTGATAGATTACAATATTTCATCAGAAAATTATTCGTAAGTCTTTATTTTGGTCTGATCGTTTTCATTCCGAAAGCGATCCAGAGCGGTAATGTCATAATTGATTGAAGCAAGTGTATTACTTGTGGAAATGTCTAAAAACCTCTTGTATGTAGTTAGGATTATGTTATGATATTTTGAAGTGTGTATTTTTTTCATTTCCTTCCTTTTTTCAATTTTTTTGTACGATGTCTGCCATAAGTTATTTCTATTTTTGCACTGATAATGATTGACTTACTCACTATACGAACAATTGAATATTACAATTGTATTTCTTCAACGAATGACCGTCTTAAAGAAATTTTGAAATCATCTATTCCGCCTAAATTACCTTGTCTTATTATTGCCAAACAGCAAACAGCAGGACGTGGACGCGGCAATAAAATCTGGTGGAGTGGTGAGGGTGCGTTGTTGATGTCGCTTGGTTTTGAACTTGCGGCATTTTCATTGAAACGGAGTGATTTGTTGTTGTTTTCACTTGCCGTTGGACTTGCCGTTCTCAAAACGATTCGTAATTACTTGCCGGAGAAAAATAATATCGGTTTGCATTGGCCCAACGATGTTTATGTTGATGGTAAAAAAATCAGCGGTATTCTCATTGAATCGCCAACACCACAACATCTCGTACTCGGTGTCGGAATCAATGTCAACAACCGCCTGAATGAAATTCCCCCTGAATTTCGTACCGAATTTAAGAACAAACCAATTACGTCGTTCATTGACATTCTTGATGGAACAACAGATCATTCCGTTTTGATAACAACTTTTCTGATATTGCTTTCCAATGAAATCAATCGAATCACTCTTGAACCGTTGGAACTTGTTCAGGAGGCGGAAAGGTATTGTGTTCAAATTGGCAAGGAATTGACAATCCGTTCCGATCACAAGGTTATTCGGGGACTTTGTCTTGGTCTTGCGCCGGATGGTTCGCTCCGTTTGCAAACATCAAACCATATTGAAAATGTTCAAACCGGAATTATTGGACTTACAGAAGGCAACTTCTGAAAACTTTGGTAAAAGATTATTTTATTCGATTTCAGCCTATCAAAAGATAGGTTAAAGTATCCTTGACATTGAGAGGCAGCATAAAGTATGTCATTGTTGTTCGAATTATTGTGGTATGCATTAATTTGTATGGTTTTTACATCTATATGCAATATAGTTTATAATTTTTTTTTCGCAAACAAACAAAGTGAAACCAACAACGGAACTCCATCAAAAAGAAAAGTTATTTTAAATGCTAGTTATACTGCGTTATTGGTTTCAACAGGATTAATTATCGTGTATTTAATCATCATCTATATTTTGCACGCATTAAGAATTTAGGAATAACATCTGAGTTGATTCTTTGAATTTGTTGTTTGCAAGGTCTTGAATAACTTGAGACCATAACTCGCCTGTAACAGTTCTCTGGACACCGATACAAAAATCACTAATTAACGCAGGCGACGTTTCTACAAAACATCGCCTTGATTATTTACAGGAACAACGGCACTGAATTTTTTGTGATCATCATCGAATTGTTACAAAATCGGAGAGCGTTTTCACAAGGAAATCAACCTCTTCAACCGTATTGTAAAACGCCAACGAAATCCGAACTGTACTTTCCAGACCAAAACGGCGAAGAATAGGCTGCGCACAATGATGTCCGGCTCGTAACGCAATGCCTTCAGCAGCAAGAGCCTTATTGATTTCTTCTGTACTGAATTTGTCAACCACAAAAGAAATAACACCAGCCCGCTCACGAGGATTGCCGATAATCTGTAATCCCGATATTGGAGCAAGTTGTAAACGTGCGTACTCCAGAAGCCGATGTTCATACTGCCGGATACTCTCAATCCCAATCAAACCCACATAATCCAACGCCGCTCCAAGTCCTACCGCATCGGCAATATTACCTGTTCCCGCTTCAAAACGTCCGGGAACCGGTTGATATTCGGTTTTTTCAAAAGTTACATCGGCAATCATGCCGCCGCCGCCTTGATAGGGACGCATCGTATTGAGTAATTCCTCTTTACCGTACAAAATTCCAATTCCGGTTGGTGCAAAGATTTTATGTCCCGAAAATACAAAAAAATCCGTTTCAAGTAATTGAACATCAGTCGGAATATGGGAAACCGACTGCGCCCCGTCAATAAGAACTTTGGCACCAAATTGATGCGCAATCCGAACAATTTCTTCTGTTGGTGTAACTGTTCCAATCGCATTGGAAACTTGTGTTACCGCAACCATTTTTACCTTACCGCTTTTCAACAGCATGGTGTATTCATTGAGCAACAGTTCACCGTTGTCATCAACCGGAATAACTCTCAGCACCGCACCTGTTTCCTGAGCAAGAAGTTGCCAAGGAACAATGTTGGCGTGGTGTTCCAAATGAGAAACGAGAATCTCTTCGCCGGCATGAACATTATCACGCCCCCAACTCGATGCAACCAAATTGATCGCTTCCGTCGTTCCACGCACAAAAATAATTTCGTTTGTCGAAGAAGCATTGATAAATCTCCGAACAATTGCCCGCGCATTTTCATACGCATCCGTTGATCGCGCCGCTAAATCATGAGCTCCGCGATGAACATTTGAATTTTCATGTTCGTAAAAATATTTTAAACGTTCAATAACAACATTGGGTTTTTGTGTTGTTGCCCCATTGTCAAACCAAACCAGCGGTTTACCATGAACTTGTTCCGACAAAATCGGAAAATCATTGCGAATTGCTGTTACATCAAATTCCCGTACCGGAGTATTGATAAAACGTTGCGATTTATTTTCATGCGGAGTTTTTTCTTGTTGCGGAATTTTTGCGCTTTCAGTTAAACGGTTCTCGTAATGCGTACCGTACAATGTTTTGGAGACTTCGTGCCAAACCTGTTGTACGTCATCCTCGTCCGAAGTAATAAACGATTCGGAAAATGGATTTTGTACCGGAAAAAAATCAGCCGTATAATTCTGTTCCGCAACAGAAACAAGTTCGTCGATAAATGATGTACTCATAATGAAAAATTAAAAGTTAAAAAATAATGTAATATTTGTGTGGTTTTACGGTTTGGGATTTGCGGTTCATAATTATCATTCCAAACCACAAATTCCCAGTCTCTTTTTTTGTACTTTTTAAGGTTAGCGGTCAAAATAAATATTGCCTCTAGTTTAATTGGAACACAAAATAAAAAGAAAAATATCTTTTCAACATTTGTGTTTTATCCTTCTTTGTACAATTTCATACTTATTTGTACGAATAGTAATTACCGACATCAACATTTTCCAATACGGCAACTGCGTCATCGGCGAGAATGGCGAGTGAACAATAGACGGAGAGAAAATAGGAAGCGATTCCTTGTTTGTCAACACCCATAAATCGTACAGCCAAACCACGAGTTGCACCGCCGGGCAGATTTGCCTGATGCAAACCGAGAACACCACGCTTTTTTTCACCGGTTCGTATAAGCAAAATATTTGTTTTACCGGCTTTACTTTGCGGCTTTTTGTGACCATCAATGAAAAGTTTATCGGTTGGGACTATCGGAATACCGCGCCATGTCAGGAATGGCGTACCGTAAAACGAAACAGTCGCCGGCGGAACTCCGCGCCGTGTACATTCACGACCAAACGCCGCAACCGCACGAGGATGCGCCAAGAAAAACGAAGGTTCCTTCCAAACTTTTGAAATGAGTTCATCGAAATCGTCTGGGGTTGGCGAACCGGAAATTGATTTAACACGCTGCGAATCCGTTACATTTTTGAGAAGACCGTAATCATCACTATTAACAAGTTGACTTTCTTGCCGTTCTTTGAGACTTTCGACTGCCAACCGGATTTGTTCATTGACTTGATCGTAAGGATTGCTGTACAAGTCGGCAATACGTGTATCAATATTGATGACGGTTGAAATGGAATTGAGACGATACTCACGAGGAGTGTTTTCATAATCAATGAACCCTTCGGGAACTTGACCTTCCTCTAAGGCGTTGCGGCAAAGAACATCCAATGGTGTTTCGCCCTCACGGACTTTGTTCAAACGGAAAATACCGGTTTCAAGTGCCTTCCAATCCAAAAAACGCGGTAACCAACGCGGTGTCAAAGAACCAAACTGAGCATCAGTTTTGGTAACATTGGCAAGTTGATAGGCGGACTGGGGACTTAACACGGTTTGAGAATTGTTTTGTTCCTGCATAATTTGTTCTCCGAAAATAAATAGTGGTTTCAATATGATGTACGAAAAACATTTTACAATAATTTGTCTTTCGATTGTTTCATTATTCTATAAGAGTAATTCAATTCCGCAAGACCACGCAACGTAAATTTTTGAAAAAAAAATGACGCCGTTAAATATGATAGCCGTTATATTTGACGGCTGACAATATTTTTCGTTGCGCAACATTCGGTTTGGTGTTAAGACCGTTTGAATCTTGTCAGTTCCGAACAATTGAAAATGACAACAGTTAGAATAAAATCCGATGACTCAGAATATAATTGTAATTAAAATAAGTTTTTGATTTTTCGTTCAAAAACGAAGAAAACCTATCGAAATACTTACAGGAAGAAAAAAATTTTATTTTTTTTATTTTTTGAGTTATTATTTCTCCCATCCATATTCGTTTTGAGCAAAAGTTATCGAATTGGGTGAGAAATGAGGCGAAATGGGCGTGAACAAATTATCCGTTTTCGATTCGACAGCGGAATAATTATCAATCGTTCAACTTTCCAACGGTTCGTGATTTGTTGGTACAAACCCTGTCTTAATTTTTTATTGATTAATTTTTGCGGTTCCGGTCAAACTGCGAAGAGTTAATTCCTGCTGAAAACGGTAACGGCTTGTTGTTCGTAACGTTAAAGTAACTTGTGAAGTCCGTCCGTTGGGAAAAAAAAGAATTGGGGAAGACCAATAATCAACAGAAATAGGTTGTGGTAACTGCCCATTTTCATTGATGGTTGCCGCCATTTCCGGTTGTTTGGAGCCAAACACGATTGAGTTTGGTAACATTTTTTGGTAAATCCGAGAGAAGTCAGTGGTATTTTCTGATTCTAATAAGATTGGTTCTGTTGAAACGGGTGATGAAACGGGTGAAGGTTCTTGTAAAAGTTCTGAACCGACGGCGATTGCTTGGGAACCTTCACGATTTTGTTCCCGCTGATCGAATAGGTCTTTAGGTAAAATTTCGAAAACAGGACTATCGTATTGATAACGAAAAACAATCGCTTTACCGGTTTTAATGGCATCAAGGCGTGTTTTGTGAAGAATATTCTGAAGGTATTGCGTGGTACTTTTCAATTGATTTTGGGCATGTAAGCGTCTAATTCCTGAAAAACCAAGACCAAAAAGAGCAACAATTAACCCAAGAACAATCAAAAGTTCCAGCAAAGTAAAACCGGTTCGGCGATAATAACAATACCGGTTAGTAATGGCGAGCGGTGATAAACTGAAAATTCCCATTGATACAAAAATTTATGATGATAGGGTAGTGAGGAAATTGTCAAGGTTGTGATTCGTTTTCTTTGTATTCTTCATGTTCTTCATAATGTTCCTCAAGTTCTTTGAGTTGCAAAATGGCTTTGCGAGCTCGGTTGAGAAATAAATCTTTTTTTTCATCTTGTTCGAGCCACATGGGTGGTCCGAAAATAACACGGGAAAGCATTGGAACTGGAAGTGTTTTACCGCGTGGTAAAATTCCATTCATATTGTTCAGATAAACCGGAATGAGTTCCAGATCGGGGCGTTTTTTACAAAGGTGATAGAGACCGCTCTTAAATTCGCCGAGTTGCCCATCTACAGAACGTCCGCCTTCGGGAAACAAAATCAAAGAATATTCATCTTTCATTTCGTCCATCATCACTTTGATAGGAGTATTTTTCAGGCTAACATTTTCACGTTCAATCAACACGGCATTAAGTAATTTTCGCGAGATGTAGCGTCGAACCAATCCGGCGTCCCAATAATCTTGGGCGGCGACCATTCGGGTTTTTTCACGAACCTGGTACGGCAATGCTGCCCAAATTACTAAGGCATCAAGATGACTTGTATGATTGGCAAAATAAACCCGTTGGCACAAATCCGGTTGTGATTCATACCAAAGAACAGTTGCTCCGCTCAACAAACGTGCGGTGAAAATTAATGTGTGTTTAGCAAATTTATTGAAAAAATTCATTATTACCAATTGAGAGGATTTTTCTGATTTTTGTTGTTTTTATATTTTTATGATTATGTTCCTAATATTCTTAGATTTCGATATTTTTCTTTTTTTCATGTTATACGAAATAATTAGGAAAAAAATGGTAAACTTTTAAACTAAACACAGTTGCCCCCTTGGCGCATTCTGATATTCGTGTAGGATACTATTTTTATTTTTGAGATCGTAGCTCAGTTGGTAGAGCAACGGACTTTTAATCCGTAGGTCTCGGGTTCGAGCCCCGACGATCTCAGTATATGGGGGTTGTCCCGTCGTTGCAAGCAGGACT
>JAITBS010000040.1 GCA_031283515.1 Planctomycetaceae bacterium | reverse complement strand
CAAAAGCCGGATTACGACCAACACGTTAATTTGTAACGGCAATAAAATAGCGGAGAGTTCGCACGCGGAGTAATACCGTTTTAGTCAATACTCCGCTTGCGAACTCTCAACTCTCCACTATCAACTCTCAACTACTAAATCACTCTTTTGTCGATAACACGTTTTGCTTTGCCTTCGCTTCGCGGAATAGAACCGGGTTGAACCAGTGATACTTTTGCGTGGATTCCCGTAACACGATGAATTTCATGTCTTATGCGGTTTTGGAACGCTTCGATTTCACGCACTTTATCGCTAAAATCTTCCGGTTGAACTTCGAGTTTGACTTCGATTTCGTCTAAACCGCCAAATTCACGGGTTAGAATAATTTGATAATGCGGAGCCGTGCCCTCAACCTGCAGCAATGCCGCTTCGATTTGGCTTGGAAACACATTCACGCCCCGAATAATAACCATATCGTCACTTCGTGCCGCAATACGCCGCATTCGGCGAATCGTTCGCCCACAAGAACAAGGTTCGGAAATCAGACTGGTCAGGTCACGTGTTCGATAACGAATCATCGGCATCGCAAAACGATCCAATGTCGTAAAAACCAGTTCGCCCATCTGACCGTCAGGAAGCGGTTCCAATGTTTCCGGATCAATAATTTCCGGATAAAAATGGTCTTCGAAAAGATGTGTTCCGTTCTGATGAACACATTCCGCACCAACCCCAGGTCCACAAATTTCCGTTAAACCGTAAATATCATAAGCCTTAATTCCGGCATCAATTTCAATTCGTTTCCGCATTTCGTCAGACCAAGGTTCCGCACCGAATGCACCAACACGAATCGGCAGTGTTCGTAAATCAACTCCCATCGTTTGGGCTTTGTCAATAATATGCAAAAAGTAAGACGGCGTGCAGGAAACAACTGTGGCACCAAAATCACGCATGAGCATCACTTGCCGTTCTGTGTTGCCGCCGGAAATCGGAACAACCGTAACTCCAAGAGCCTGACCGCCATCATGCAAACCAAGACCACCGGTAAAAAGACCGTAACCATAAGCGTTTTGCAAAATATCACCGGGACCAACCCCGTAACTACGAAGTGACCGAACCACACCTTGCGCCCAAACGGCAAGGTCTTCACGTGTATGAGCGACAACAATCGGTTTACCGGTTGTCCCGCTGGACGCATGCATTCTAACAATTTGGTTCATCGGAACCGCAAATAAACCAAACGGATAAGTATCACGCAAAACTTGTTTCGTAATAAACGGCAACTTATACATATCGTCGAAACTCTTAATATCCGACGGAATAAGTTTTCGCTGAACCATTTGCTCATGGTACCAGGGACCGTTTTCGTAGGTATGGCGGAGGATTACTTCAAATTTTTGCCACTGGAGTTCCCGAAGCCGTTCTTTGGTGAGAAAATCCAGATTGGTAACAGAATTTAATGTCGTTTGTGACATATCGAGTTGTAAATGGTTAAACATTGGTGTTGGGTTTAGAAATGAAGAAGTTCAAATTAAAATAAAATAACGTCTGTTCCCAATATCGGGGACAAGACAACCATGTGTCAATACATTCCGGTCTAACAAAAGAATTTATTTTAGCATACATTGAAAAGGAATCAATCCACAAATCGTCACTATACGGTGTGTCTTTATAAAAATTACTTTCATCAAATTTGAAATTACTGTTGTAATATTATTTGCGAGATAATCTGTTTGGAATTTTCATTTTGTTGAACATAATTTTTATGGGGACTTGTCAACATCCCCCTTGTTCAGGTATATTCTAACGTTCAGAATATATTCAGGGTGGTTATATCCTGACGAGCCGGATACTTGGAGAAAATCGGAAGCAAAACAAACTTCCGCCGAAATCAACCGGTATTGACTAACCAATTGATTTATTTAATTCGTTTGTCAACCCATATTTTTTGTCAATCCATTTTTACAACATTTACAACCATGAAATTGAAACAGCTTTCGCTTTTTTTGGAAAACAAGCCGGGTAATGTCCGCAAAGCGTGCCGAACTTTGGCGAACAGTGGAATCAACATTGAAACAATGGCTCTTGCGGATACGGAGCAATTTGGTATTTTGCGGATTCTTGTGAGGGACTGGGAGCGTGCCAAACAGGAATTTGAAAAAAACGGGGTTGTGGTCAAGGTTTCGGAAGTTGTTGCGTTGGCGGTGGATCACCGACCTGGTGGTTTGGCGGACATTCTGGATGTTCTGGACGAAGCCGGTCTCAATATCGAATATATGTACGGCTTTTTCCAAAAAACCGGCAATGCCGTAATTGTATTCCGTTTTGACAATCCCGATGCTGCTATTGGAAAATTACAATCACGTGGTATCCGTGTTATTGGAAACAAAGAGCTATTCGAAAAAAATTAAAAAATTCGTAATTATTTCAGCGGAATTTTCGTAGTGCTTTAATTTTATTAGTCCCGCAGTTCAGCAGGAACGAGACGACGTATAACTGCATGTTGAATGCAACACAAATCACCTAAAAAACCCAATCTCGGTTGTAATTTTACCAACCAGCTGCTGAACGCAAGGGGAATGTTTTTTTCTGACAAGGCGAAAAACAAAGCAATATCCCTGTTGACGTCTAATGTTGTTTTGTGTATAAATTAGATTCGTTTAAACCGCATTACGTTTTATTTACCATATTGTCATGGTAAACGCATCACGGTTATTTCAAAGAAACCTTACAAAATAAGGAGTCTGCAATGGAAAATTTCATGAGATGTTTCGTTGTGTTTTTGGGGAATTTTTTAGCAAAAATCCCGTTGTTAAAATGGGTAAATCAGGAAAAGCAGGGGGGGGGCACTATGTAGTGGAAAGTGGATAACGGATTGCAGAGCGAGTTCACGTTCTAAACTCTTTTCTGTAAACTCTTTACGACTTCTTCGTTCTTCTTCGTTCGGCTTTACGTTGGTCGAACTTCTTGTGGTCATTGCAATTATCGGCGTGTTAATCGCTCTTCTGTTGCCGGCGGTTCAGGCAGCCCGTGAAGCCGCAAGACGGATGCAATGCTCAAACCACCTGAAACAAATCGGTATCTGAGTTCACAATTTTCACGATACCAACAATGGTATTCCACCACTCACAATTGGACAAAGTCGAGCAACTATGTTTGTTCTGATTTTTCCGTTTATTGAACAACAATCCGTTTACGACACCATTTCTAACAAAACTTATTCCGGTGCAACGGCAAGTGCTGGTGATATCGCTTCCAAAAGTGCCAAAGATTTGATTACTGGAGGAAACTTTTGGGCGGCATTGCTATCCGACGAAAGAAACAGTATTTCCTCTGTTTCGACGATGCGTTGCCCCAGCCGTCGAGGAGGTGGTCCTCTCCGCGTTGAACAAGATAATTACATTGCGGCAAGAGCGGAACCTCATTATGGACCACGTAACGATTATGCTGTTCCTACCGTTTTAGATTATATTCCAAGCGGAGGTTGGTCTGGTAATGATCGATATTACAACGTTTCTCGGCATCACACTCCCAGCAATGACGAACAACATGTTGCCCCACATAAAGGACCATTTCGCGTTGGAATGTTGATGGAAAATGGTAATTATCAAACATGGATGCCACGCGACAATATGGCGTGGTGGCAAGATGGAACCAGTAATCAAATTATTGTCGGTGAAAAACATCTGCCAACTTCGGCTTTTGAAAAATGTTGGCCCGATACGGGAGTAAGTAAAAGTCAAGCCTCCGCAGATTGTTCTTATATCGCTTCTAACGGTGATTATCATGGGTCTAGTTATTTACGCCAAGTTTGGATGCCGGAAACAACTGATGCTTCCACCACTCCATGGCGTGATCCAGTTGTGGTTATTGCCAAAGTCGATGAACAAGAAACATTAAATTCATTACGTTTGAGTTTTGGCAGCTATCATCCGGGAATATGTAATTTCCTACTCGGTGATAGTTCTGTACGAGGACTTCCTCCAACAATACCATTAAGAATTTTAGGAGCATTTGCCCATGTCAGTGACGGTGCAACTGTTCAGCTTCCATAATTATTTTTGTTTCTACGGTATTGACTTTTTTAACAGATTTTTGTAATATTTTAATGGCTTTTTTAATCAATCTATCTCTAGTCGCATGAACAGCAACCTAATGAAGATCAGATGGTTACAAAAATCAAATAATGCCACTACTAGCGCAGTTTGAAATAAGGTGAGGAGTTTTGTATTCGGCGATTTCACTGCGTTACACCGCCGGTTATTCAATGCCGTCATTAACGCGGCTAAAAATTATCTCTGTGATCTTTGTTCATTTGCGTGTTTTTTTCCTTTCAACTTAAGTTTTTTACCCACATAAATCATTATGAAAAAACTTACAATTTTGTACACAATTTATTTATTTCTGTTTT
The DNA here is from genome assembly GCA_031283515.1 of Planctomycetaceae bacterium. Taxonomy (GTDB): domain Bacteria; phylum Planctomycetota; class Planctomycetia; order Pirellulales; family Thermoguttaceae; genus WRKP01. The sequence goes on along the minus strand of JAITBS010000040.1, from coordinate 112 downwards.
TTGCTGCGGCAATTGCCGCACAAACCGAAACGGTTTTGCAATGGAATTTCGACAAGGACTGTGAACATTGGAACGGAACAAATCATCTCAAAAATGTTCAGATTAAAGACGG
>JAITBS010000564.1 GCA_031283515.1 Planctomycetaceae bacterium | reverse complement strand
TATCAGTGGAATTATTATTTTTGATTCTTCACCCCGAAGTGGGTGATATTTTCATAACCGTAGGTCAAGCGAAGCGCGACCTACGGTAAACATCTCTCCTCAACATCGTCTGAAAGACGAAACTAAACGATCAGAATGACACCTTCGATTTTTAAAATTCTGTCTTTCAGACAGAGAAATGTTGATGATGTCCCTCCGCAGGTCGATGACCTGCGGTTATGAAAATCACACCCCTTGCGGGGTGAAAATCGAAAAACAAAAATTTCACTGATATATTACGAAAAAACCAATTTGAAAATATTCCACTGATATATTACAAATTTTCTAATTCGGCTCAACTTTTTGAGCAGCAACAACCACGAACTTTGAGTTTCGGAAAGAGTTTACCGCCATAAATTGCGGTGTCACCGAGTTCTTCTTCGATTCGGATTAACTGGTTGTACTTTGCCATTCGGTCAGTCCGTGAAGCGGAACCGGTTTTGATCTGTCCGGTTCCAAGCGCAACAGCAAGATCGGCAATCGTTGCGTCTTCCGTTTCACCACTGCGATGCGAAGAAATAGAAGAATAATTGTTACGATGCGCCAGTTGAATCGCTTCAATGGTTTCTGTCAAGGAACCAATTTGATTCACCTTAATCAGAATAGAATTGGCAATTCCATCGTCAATTCCTTTTTGAAGCCGTTTTGTATTGGTTACAAAAAGATCGTCGCCGACGAGTTGAACCGTTTTACCAAGTTTATCGGTTAAGAGTTTCCATCCTTCCCAGTCGTCCTGATCACAACCGTCTTCAATCGAAACAATCGGGTACTTTTTACACCAATCCGCCAGAAGATCAACCACCTCCGAACTTTTTAACGGTTTACCGTCAATAGTGTATGTTTTTGTTTTTTCGTTATAGTATTCACTGCTTGCACAATCCATCGCAATATAGACTTGTTTTCCAGGTTCATATCCGGTGTTGGTGATTGCTTCGACAAGAGCCTTGAGAGCTTCTTCATTGCTCTGAAGATCAGGCGCAAAACCGCCTTCATCACCAACATTGGTCGAATATTTTTGCTTTTTGAGAACACTTTTAAGAGAATGGAACACTTCACAACCACAACGAATCGCATCAGTAAACGATGAAAAACCAAGCGGCATAATCATAAATTCCTGAACATCAACTTTATTGTCCGCATGAGCACCGCCATTGATAACATTCATCATCGGAGCAGGCAAAATCCGCGCACCAACACCACCAAGATAACGGTATAACGGCAATTCAGTAAAATCCGCCGCCGCTTTAGCAACCGCAATAGAAACTCCAAGAATGGCATTGGCTCCAAATTTACTTTTATTTTCTGTGCCATCGAGTTCGAGCATTCGTTTATCGACAGCAGCTTGATCAAGAGCGTCGTAACCGCAAATCTCATCGGCAATTTGTTCATTGACGTTCTGCACTGCTTTGAGAACACCTTTACCGAGATATTTTGACTTATCGCCGTCCCGAAGTTCGAGTGCTTCGTGAACTCCAGTACTGGCTCCACTGGGAACCGCCGCACGTCCAAACGAACCATTGGCAAGTTTCACATCAACTTCAACCGTCGGATTTCCACGGCTGTCTAAAATTTGTCGTCCCTTAATGTCAACAATCGTACTTCCCATTTGTTGATTCCTTCATTTTTAATTGGGGGTTATTTGAAAATTGTTAAAGTCAGAATTTTCGAAAAAATTCAAAACATTATTAAGATACCCGAACAAGGCTGCAAGGTCAAGAGTACCAAACAGAACACCGAAGGATTTTTCACTTTTTTCAACCAAAGAGGATTGTCCGATCTACTTAAATTACCAACCAACCCGTAAATGCTAAGAAATCTTTCCCAGAAAAGAACAAAATATCCATTGACAATCTGGCAATGCTGGGATACCCATAATCCAATTCCTCGTGTTTACAAATTGGAGTGATACTTTATTGATCAGACCCATTTGCGAACACGAGGAATATTGATTGAAAATGATTTTTTGTAGAACGATGAATTTTACATTTTATTCATTTTGCGGGAAGGCACGGCGCGGTGGTTGTCGATTTTGGTTTCGGCGTTCTCCGGTTCCCTGACCGGGTCGCCACGAATCCTGATCAGGACGGTATTCGCCCTCTCGTTCAGGTCGGTCACCTCCGTCTCGCCGATCTCTGGGACCTCCGGCTCCAATGCCAATCTTTTCCCGAACATCTTTCGCTTCAGCAGTTAATTTTTCAGCTTTTTCTTTTTGTTCGGGAGTTAAAATTGCCTTAATCTGATCGGCGAATTTTTTGGTTCTTACTTCATTTTCGGTTTGCAATTTTTGACGTTCTTCTGCATTTCGCCAATCAACTTTTTCAAAAGCGGCACGTGTTTCTGCCATACGTTCTTCATTGATTGTCTTGAGTTTTTCTTTCTGCTCATCGGTCAGATTGAGAACTTCAAGATTGCGAACATTCAAAAACGGTGAATCAAGACCTCCAACTACTTGAAATTGTAAGGTTTTGAATTTTTCTTGTTGTTCCGGTGTTAAAATCTGTTTGATTTTTGCCAGACCTTCATCGAGTCTTTTTTCGGCTTCTTCGCGGAATTTTTGCATTTCTTCACGGGAAGGAGCACCAGCTCCTTGTTGACGTTCACCACGTCTTGGGCGTAATTCTTCTGAAAGTTTGACCAGTTTACCGACTTGTTCTTCGGTCAATCCCAATTGGTTTTTGATTTCGGTGTTATTGGTTAACAGTCCAATACCGCCGCCAAAAGCATCACCACCAGGAGCACGTCCACGATCGCGTCCGCCAGGACCACCGGGTCCGCCGGGACCGCCAGGTCCGCCGGGACCGCCAGGTCCGCCTTGACCGCCAGGTCCGCCTTGACCACCCGGTTGGGCAAGCACGACGGTTGAAAATATCGCAACAGCAAATACCAACAACATCGTCCCTATTACTTTTCTCATGTTTTTCTCCTCACATAAACAGATTAAATGATTTTACAAATGAGAAGTCGAGTTATCAACTTCTTACACACTGATAAGGAAAAACACTCTCCATCGGCTAATGTTCCGTGAAAAACTAAAAATGTGTCATATTTCAATGGTTTGGGGACTATAAAGTAGGCGGCGTTTCGTTGAAAGGTTATAGAACGAACCTGAACCTATGGTCGCAAGTGTTGAGTTGGTTTTCTGATTCCCATCCGTCAACAGGATAACAGGAGTAACAATATATGGTTTATCAATGTAATTATTGGTAGTATTATTAGATCAATGCCGCTGTCGATAAAATTTTGTAACGCACCGACAATGTAGTCAGCTTCAAAGAATGAGAATTTAGGCAAAATAAAACTTTACTTAAACGTTGTATTTTACATATTTTTTGATTTTACATATTTTTTGTTTTCCTAAAATTCGTATTTTGTGTATTTGTACTCGCAGAAATAAAAAAAACTCATCGACAGTGGCATTGCCCCCTGGGGGTTGAACTCAAAACGCCGTAATATATCAGCGGAATTATTATTTTGATTCTTCACCCTGAAGGGGTGGCATTTTCATAACCGTAGGTCAAGCGAGTAGTTGATAGTGGATAGTTCGGACGCGGAGTAATACCATTTCGGCAGTAATTCCGCTTGCGACACTATCAACTATCCACTCTCAACTATCAACTTGCCACTGCCCCTGTCGGGGTGAAAATCGTAAAAACAAAAATTCCGCTGAAATATTACAAATAATTTTTCACAGGAAAAAAATTCATCTTGACGGTTTTGTGATGA
>JAITBS010000469.1 GCA_031283515.1 Planctomycetaceae bacterium | reverse complement strand
TAATTCGACTAACGTAAAACCAAAAAATAAACGGATCTTCATTGTAGTTTCTCCTATACTGAAGATGTGAAAATTTAAACAGATTACATAACAAATAATCTGTTTGTGTTACAAAGTGGAAAAAAACGCAACGCCGAGAAACGGCAACAGAAATATCGCTCTTAGACTTAGGAGCGACACGCACTAAAGTTTAGGTTTCTTCCCACCGACAAAAGTGGCGCATTACTATTTCAAAATATAATGCTGAATTATACCTACGGTAATACACGCGACGCTCCCTCAACGGGAGCCACGCAACTTTGTATTACCTATAGTAATTTTTTACCCGAAAAATCCGGTTGTCATGTAAAAAATTACAGTTCGCCTAAGCGACTTTAGTTTTGTTGACGTACTCGATTTTTTAACGCCCAAATAAAAATTCGGGCAACTTATTTTTTAAACGTAATTTGATCTCCAAAAGTTGAAAATTTAAAAATTGAAATCATTATATTGAGATAATACACGAAAACAAAAATTATGTCAAGCCCCTGAAAAAAATTTTGTTCCTGAAGTTGTTTTGTGATTTTGTACTCACCGCGTTGCGGTGGGTTGTTTGGCAATGTCCTTTCAGGACGGAATGATTGTAAAGGAATATTTTTACAAACCATAAACAAAACTCTAGCAACTAAAAACATCAATTGAATGACTGCATGAAGTATAGTAGGGTACTTGCGTCCGATTCTGTCGAGATGGTAAAATACTTGCTGAAATTGTTTGCTTAATCAATTGTTAAATCAAAATCGCCCTCCATTTCAAATAAATCATAACCAATTCACTTAACCCCTTTTAACATTATTTTTCTATGACTATGACTAAAAACTTCCTTACAATTGTGTTTTGTTGTACACTTTTATCTGCTGTTACCGTTTTCGGTCAGGTTTCTCCGAATCAGGTAAACCTGTTCGAAAAAACGAATTTGTCCGAATGGGATTTTCATACGGATAAAGAAAATGTTACAGTTGAAAGTGTTTATTCTTTTTCCGATAACGGAATTTTGTTGTGCAAAGGAGAACCATTCGGTTGGCTCGGCACCAAAGATGAGTATAAAAATTTCAAATTGTCCGTTGATTATCGTTGGTCTCCAGAAACAAAACCAACCAACAGCGGAATTTTTCTTCGCCTGAACAAACAACCGGAAAATACATTTTTACCGCGTTGTGTTGAAGTTCAATTAGCATCGAAAAGTGCCGGTGATCTTTACGGGTTTCACGGTATGAAACTTCCCGCTCCAACCGGAATTGTTGAAGAGCGCGCTTCGGCAAGAGACGGCGGTGAAAAATTCGGACTGATTAACGGTCTTAAAAAAATCGCCGACCTCGAAAAAGAATCAGGGCAATGGAATACATTGGATATTCTTTGCAGTAATGGATTGATAGTTATTGTTCTCAACGGTACCATCGTCAATTGGGTTACTGATGCCGAACAAACTTCCGGTAAAATCGGTTTTCAATCCGAAGGCGGTCCCATCGAATTTCGTCATGCCATCCTAACCGTTTTGCCATAAAAAGGTTAAAGACCATAACAGTTTAATTAAATATCTCGCGTAAAAACACACGCAAAAAAAGAACACAAAGAAACTGTTTTTCCCAATGACATTGTGAAACATACCCAAGTTCCGTATTTTATCTAATTTATTTGAAAGTTCGTCGTTAATCCTTAATCCTTATTTCCAGGATGGATTTTGAGTAGGGAATTTTGGATGTCTTATTTTAATTTTTAAGGATTGTATCAATTTTCGCAGATGTATTGACGATAACAGTAAAAGAGAACAGAGATTCTCGGTTCTCTTTTACTGTAATAATGAGTTTCAAGGAATGAAACGATGACACACGACGAAAAACTTAAAATAGCGCAAACCGCTTTAATTTCAGGAGATACCGCTAGAGCAGAAGAACTTTATCAAGAAATTCTACGCGGTGACTCAGGTAATTTGTATGCATTGGACGGATTAGGTATTCTGCGGTGCCAAAATGGAAATCCTAATGAAGGTGTCGAATATTTCCTCGAAGCACTTCATCAACTCGAAACTTCCACCGAAAAAAATTCCGACACGTTAAAATCACAAGCAGTTTTGCAGTTCCATCTCGGATTAGCCTATCGCGCTTTGGGACAGAACCGTGAAGCTGTCAATATCTTTTGTGAATCATATAAACTCGATCCGAATAGCACAGACCTCATTCTGAATCTCGGTCAACTTTATTTCGAACTCGACCAATTAGAAGAATCTATCTCTTGTTTCAAAAATGCGACGGTGTTACAACCGGAAAACGCTTCGGCGTGGTTGACTCTCGGATATCTTTACACTCTTCGTAACCGCCATGCGGAAGCAATTCCAGTATTGTTGGAAGCAGTTCATCTTGATTCCTCATCACCGGAAGCCTGTTTTTTTCTTGCCGAATCACTGCGAAAAGAAGAACGTTTTGAAGAATCCATTCTTTATTATCAACGGTTGTTTCCTGTTGGTATGGAATGGTCCCATGCAATTCATGGTTGTGGTCAATCACTGCTTGCACTTGGCGATTTCGAAAACGGTTGGGACGCAATGGAATTTCGGCTTGTCAATACCTTTGGAACATGGGAACGCCATCATTTATCCAATTGGAACAAAAATTCCGCCAATGACCGTATTCACAAAAATTGTATCAATAAATTTGATCTTGAAAACAAGGACGAGAACGATAATGAACAGAAAACCGTACTTGCTTATTCAGAGGAAGGAATTGCAGCGGACATTATGTTTGCGTCTTGTCTTCCAGACTTAATTAACAATGTTGGGCATTGTGTCATTGAATGTGAATCATCGTTACATTCGTTGTTTCGCCGGTCATTTCCACGAGCAACTGTTGTTCCGTTAACTACAGACATTGTTGATTTGAATAAGAATTGCTGGGGACTTTCGTTGGATGAACAAATTGCGTTTGGTAGTTTACCGCGTTATTTCCGTCGTCAGAAAGAAGATTTTCCGATTCGCAAAGCCTATCTTGTTCCGGATCGGGAATGTATTGCGAAATGGTCAAACCGTCTTTTGGAAATCAGCGGTGTTACCAAAATAGGAATTCTCTGGCAAGGAAGTTGGACTGCGGAACCCGAACACCAAACCGCATTACCGATGTTTGAATTGCGCAATCTCATGCTTCGTCATCAGTCGGATGCTGCCTGGATTTGTTTGCAACACGGTTCAAAACAAAAAGAAATCGAACAATATCGTCGCAATATTTCATTACAGGTACATTTATATCCAGAGGTGTTTCAATACGATTTGGATGAAATGGCGGGATTACTTGCGGCACTTGATCTTGTGATTACACCGCCCGGTTACATGGCGAATTTGGCAGGTGCGCTCGGAACCAAAACATGGTTGATACTTCCGGCGAAAGCCGATTGGCGTTGGAATCTCAGCCGTGAAAAATGTCTCTGGTATCCGACATTTCGTGTTTACCGTCAAGCAATTGGTCAATCTTGGTCGGAATTATTTGCAACAGTTGGAAGCGACCTCGAAAAATTCCTGACAACACATCGTCCACCGGAAGAATCCATTCCGATAACATTGGTATTTCCTGAACAAAATAAACAAATGGGATGGATTCGCCGAGCGGGATAAAAATACAGAATTAAATCGGAATCGGAATCAAAATAAAAAATTCGCCTCCGTAGTCAGAACGGTCAATGCTTATAAAATAAATATTATAAATTCTAGCAACGGATTGCAAGGATTTCATGATCGACGCGCAAACAACCAGACCAATTCAATGCGAATGTTGCGGATTTGTGTTCAAGTTTGCAGCGTCTGAATATTCAGCAGAGGTAAACTGTCCTGTTTGCGGCAGTCAAAATCCCTTAACTCATTGTCTGCGCTTTCCATGTAGGGAACATTTATCGGAAAACTGCTCGGAAAACTGTTCGGAAATCAATTCACGAAACAGAATGTCATTGCCGTTGATTTCCGATACCGATTTACAGAAATGTCGTGCGAAAAATTGTCCTCGAATAAAACGTGCTCATGGCGGCAGTTGTCTTCATCACCAAAAATCTTGTACGGTTACGAAGGATTCCGAACACGATTGGGATTACAAACAATGGATTATTTTATTGCTGACTGTTTGTATTCAGATTATTGTGTTGTTTGGTACGGTGATTTTTATTCTGACAAACAAAGGAGAATATTCCGGAACGGATAATTCCTTCGTTCAGGTTGCGGTCGATAAAAGTACGGATTTACAACTAAAATATCCAACACCAACAACCGCTCCATTACCGAAACAAGTTAAACCGGAACCTGTTAAAAAACCGGAATCTGCCGGAATGGAATCTGTTAAACCGAAACCGGCGAAATCGCAACCGGTAATTGCTGATTTGGTGAAAGAGCCGAATCTTCCTGTAACAAACACGCCGCAATCTCAAAAATCGAAACAAAATACTGCCCCGAATAAATTATCACAAACAGAACAAATTGAAAAAAAACCGGAGAGGACATCTCCTTTTCCGGTTCAACCTGCATTTCCTTTAGTGACGGCAACAGTAGAACCTGTAACAACACAACCTGTCATAACAGGATTTGCAGCAACAGAATCTACGGCGGAAAAACCTGAAACAAAAAAGGCGGCAGTACAAAATGAAAAAGATAAATTTGAAAAAATTAAACTTGAACGATCTTTGCCCGAAACAACACTGATGAAATCGGAAGAAGCGGCAAAGGTAACATTGAAAAAAGAAAATGCGGCGAATAAATTGTTACCGAAAGTTATTCGGATTGCTGCTGCGGAGGCATTACTGGAGGAGTCGGTAACATTGTTCGTTTCTGATCCGGAACAGAGTTTGAAAGACATTTTGTCTGCGGTTGAAACGTTTAAGGAACTTGGTCATTCGATTCCTTCAACAGCGTATTGGATACTTGGTCAGGCTTATGCTTCGTTGAGTTGGGGCAAGATGTTTCTCATCAATACTCCATCGGTTGAAAACATGGTAATTAGTTCCGACAGTCATTGGTTATTGACGCAATGTCAGGACAATTCGGTTTGGGTATGGGATCTTTTCCGTAATCAAAACAACCGCAACGGAGTTCTTCTTGATTCGGGAAAGATTCCGTACGTTAAACTGCTTTTTTCACCGGATTTACGTTTAATTATTGGCGGACGAACAGACGGAACGTTACAAATTTGGGACATGGCTCGTCCCAATCCTGCGGAAACGCCGGTGACGTTACGAGAAAAGGTCATAGGATTACGTGATTTACAGATTTCACCGGATGGCTGTTGGTTAGCGGCGTTTGGCGGACCGATGTTATCTCCTTTGGAGGTTGCCCGAAACAACCGGTATATTGATTCTGCCGGATCGTTTGCGGTTGAAACTGCTTTTGGGGAAAACGAAAATTATTTTCGTAATCTTAATGAACCGATTCCTCCTTGCCGTGTTGTTCGATTACATTCGATGTTACCGTTACCGGACGCGGCTTACGGAACTCCGATGATTTCCGGAAAAATACCGGCTGACACCGTACCTGCCAATGAAGTACCCGCCAATGAAATACCTGTCAAAATTATGGAAAAATTTGTGTTGCGGGAACATTCGTTTTTGTCACGGAAAAATATTCAGGTTTCGTTCTTGTCGGAATATTCGGCCGTTCAGCCGGAAAAACCGTTACCGAAAATCAAGACCGATTCGGAAACGATTACTGCGCTTTCGGAGCCGCATGTAGTTTGGCTTTGGGATTTACGGCAAATTCAAAACGGTTTTATTCCTCCGCCAATTGTTTTAAGGGGACACAAACAAGAGATTCGTCTGATTCAGTTTAGTGCTGATTCTGGTAAACTGGCGGTTGGCGGCAAAGATTCGACAACATTAATTTATAATCTTCGTGAAAGTACAATAGGCGGAGTTCCATTAATTCTTCGTGGTCATCAGTTGGATATTACGGCGATTGCTTTTGCACCGAACAATAGTTGGGTGGCAACGGGAAGCCGTGATAACACGGTTCGTCTTTGGAACTTGACGGATTCGAAGCGGATACCGGATTCGATTGTATTGAATGGTCATCATGGTTGGATTAGTTCGTTGTTGGTTGATCAATCGGGAACTCAATTATTTTCCGGTAGTTACGACAAAACGATTCGGATTTGGCGTCTTGACCGGAACGATATTAAGACGGCGGTGGAACGGGAACCTTTAGTGTTACAAAATAATCAGGGGATTATTCAGGAATTATTCCTTTCGCCGGATGGGAAAAAACTTATTGCTCTTGGTGGAGACGGTAGTCTTCGGATGAGAAATCTTGTTGATGGTGCTATTGATGAGCGTCATTCGATGATTTTCCGTAATCGGATGCTCCCGATTTCAAAAATTGCTTTAACTCCCGACAATCGCTGGCTTGTTTTCGGTTATAAGAATCAAAAAAATCCGGCAAACAGTGGTATTCGTCTTTGGCCTCTCAACTTTGACCAACTACTGAAAATCGCTACAGAAAACGAATAAAAAGAACCGTCTATTTTGTAAACATTCCCATAATGTGCAATGACATTTTTCCTATTCTTAGAAAAGGCGAAGAAAATATCAATTCTTCTGCGAAGAGTTATTAAAATTCGTCTTTATAAAAACAAAATTTTTGTGTCTTTTATTTAAAAATCCTGCCAATTCTGTTGATCCTATTAAATCGGTGTATCTTGTCAAAAAACGAATACCGAATTATTAAGTGTGATGAGTATAAGACTTGTGAGTATCCGGTAATGTTTAACGGATCGTTCAAATATATCGTTTCCTTCTGTGTCTCGAAATTTCCATCAGCATCGGCATCTATTTCATGGAGAGCCGAAGTCCTAATTCCGTTCTCGCCATATTCGTAAGAAATACGCTCAATCCGTGTTTTCGTTCCATCTTCGGCAAACGTTACAAT
>JAITBS010000450.1 GCA_031283515.1 Planctomycetaceae bacterium | reverse complement strand
TGGAGTTCTTCACCTTGAAGAGGTGGTATTTTCATAACCGTAGGTCAAGCGAAGCGCGACCTACGGTAAACATCTCTCCTCAACGTCGTCTGAAAAACGAAACTGAACGATCAGAATGACACCTTCGATTTTTAAAATTCTGTCTTTCAGACAGAGGTTTGTTAGTTTTACGAGTCCGCAGGTCGATGACCTGCGGTTATGAAAATCGCACCCCTTTCGGGGTGAAAATCGAAAAAACAAAAATTCCACTGAAATATTATAAATTTTGTGTGTTTCGTGTTCTAAAAAAATTCCACTGAAATATTACGTATTTTTTTATTCCCTTTTCGTTTGTTTCAGTATTTTGTTTGTTTCTTATTTCAAAAAAACTAATCTGCTATAATCTGCGTAATCTGCGGACTAAATATCTACAAATATCTGTGCTTTCTACTGATAAGAATAGACCGTTACGGATTTATTTTGTTGCTTCGCTCAATACTTGTTGTAACTCATCGGCGGATTGAATACGGGACTGAATGACTTTACCATCTTTACCGTACAAAATCATATACGGCGGTATTGAAACGCCCCAATAAACCGCAATGGAACTCTCTGATCCGCCCTGTGAATAAAGTTGTGTCCAAGAAAGAGCGGCTTTGGTAACCGATGTTTTCATTGTTTGCAAGTCAGCATCCAAATTCACACTGATCGGTTGTAAACCCGCTTCCGTAAATTTATCAACAACCGGTTTGATAAGTGCAAGTGAAGGCAACGTAGAAGCATCCCAGAAATAAAGTAATACCAATTTGCCTTTAAGTGTTGCAATATCAAACGGTTTACCCGAAACATCGGTCGTCTGAAACGGAATTTCTTTTCCTGTTGCAGTTAATCGGCGAATCGCACCTTTTGCCTTTTCACCAAGCGGTTTTCCGGCAGCGAGTTGGGCAACTTTGGAATACCATTTGAGCGGCTCCTCCGCAGAACGCGCCGACATCTCACGATAAACCGCTAATTGCATCATCCCCTCAATTCCGGATTCCGTTTTCTCAAATTCCGTCGCCAAACTTTCAAGATTCTCCAGCAATTTCGAATACGCCCGCATATCGTCGCCGCCAATTTGTAACGCCAAATAATAATCCGTCATAATCTGCTGACTACGAACATAAGCCGCCAATTCTTCGTTACCGGAATTGCTCACCGTTTTGAACAAGGTTTCCATTTGTTCATTGCCTTCCGGAAATTCGTTACGGCTTGTTGCCGCCATAATTGTATCAGCCAATTGACGAATCCAATTTTCGCGTTCTTCTTCTGTGGAAACCTTCGCAATAATCTGGATAATCCGGCTAATCACCTCTTTATGTTTCGCAGGCCGTTGATCCGCCGGAAGTTTGGGAATTTGGGATTGAATTTCCTGATATTCGTTCATTAAAGAAACCACATCATTACTTGCCGGTGCCGAATTTCCCTGAACAGCAGTTGGTAAAATAAATGTATAAGAAAGTTGATTTTCATCATAAATTTTCGGTAAATCAATTGTTCGCCAATTATTGTCCGAAATTTTCACCAGTGTTCCAATAGCAATCTGAACTGTTTTTTCAGCATCTCCAGCTGTTGTCATTGCGTTTTCATAAACGACAAGGTCCTTACGGTTACTCCGATCATTACTCGGCACCACACCCGGCAAAACCGCATTGAGTTGATACCATTCGACCGCGTTACCACTTTTCAACGCAATAGATTGAACCGCTTCCGCAAAACCGGTTTTTATTACGGTAATTTTTTTAGTAACAGAATTGTTCAGAGATTCGCCGAGAGCCAGTTCTTTGAGTTCGTCTTCGTTCAACACAACACGCAAAAAACGAGCCGCATCGTTTTTCGCTAAAGCCAACACAATTTCGCGTGAAACTTCTTCTGCCGAAATTTCTTTCCAATAATCAATAACTTTATCCTCATTGGCGTCAATTCCCCAACGAGTTCCGGCATTATTAAGCCAACGGTATTGGTCAGCTTTACCATTACCGTTTGAATCAATGTCACGATAAACTTCAACTCCGTTTTGAAAATATGACCATTGATCAACACGACCATCACTATTCGTATCTGAAAAAATACGAAGCGTGTTTTTTTGCGGACTAAGAATAATAAGTCCGTGTTTGTCGTCGGAAACCTTGATTTCACATAGTTTTACATCTTGCTCAGACGGAATATCAATCTCCGTATCACCCTGAACAGGACGGTAATTCAATCCCTGTTCCAGTTGCGAACGCAAAGGTGATTCCTGTGCAAAAACGAAATCTATCAAACATAAAAACAATATCGAAACAAAAATAATCGTTCTCATATCAAAAACCGTGTCTTAAATAAATTCCTGAGTAAACATTGTCTGGAAAAAACAGATTGTCTATTTTACACCGGATTGCAAATATTACAAGTTATCCGCAAAATGAAACTGATAAATCGAACATTAGTAATATTTCAGCGTTTTTTCAGTGTTTTTTCAAAGGTGAAACTATCAGGAATTTTACGATTGTCGATTTTGGGCAGTTTGAACGATGTCGTAAAGTTCAAAAAATGCGGTACGAAAATTACCGCCGGCTCGATGATAAATCTCATACAATTCGGTTGTTCCAAAGGAATGTGAATAGGTTGCGGAATATGTTTTCGTTAATTCCCGAACAAGTTTTATGAATAATTCAAATTGCGGTGTTGTCCGGTACAAAATAGGGATTCCGAAAACCGGTTTATGCGTTGTCAGCAACAGCCCGCCGGTTAAATCCCATTTCTGAAACCGAAGCCGAAACCGTTCCCAAAAGGAAAGTTGTTCGTAACCGTCAATCATGTAAAACATCTTTCGATCATGTCCAACCGGCAGAAAATCCGGTAACAATTTATGTCGGCGATCATTCAATACCTCAAGCCGAATAACAAAATGTTGTTGTTCGAGATGTTGTAACAGAGTTCGAAGTAAGGTCGATTTACCGGAACCATGCGAACCAACAATCTGCATGATAGAACCATAATTGATTTTTTGTTCGATTAAAACATTGATGTCCCATTTTATTTCATCGTCTTCTTTACTTTCTTCACTAAATTGAAACGGAATTGTTCCCGGCGTCCAAAACTTTGTCGAAAAAGGATTGACAAACGTGTTGAGTTCGGATTGGTTCATGGAATTGTCGATTTGTACGATTAGTCTTTAAACAAAAAACAACTCGTCGAGTAACTGTCAATTTTATCAACGGAGTCCGCAGATTACGCAGATTGTCGCGGATTTTTTAAAACGTTTATTGAAATTAAATAAATCCGCAAGTCTTTAGTGTGTTCTCTTTTTGCCTGTTTCATTATTTTGTCTGTTTCGTAATTCTCAAAAAAATAATCTCTAAAAATTTGCGCAATCTATGAACTAAATATCTGCGAAAATCGGCGTCATCTGCGGACTAAATATTTGTGAGTCTATATTTGTGAGTCTTAGCGGACTCTGTTAATCAAATAGACAGTTACCTCGTCGAGTGATTTTTTTGTCCATGATTTTCTCCTTAAATGGAATTTTTGGAACAACCTAATACTTTATTTCGCAACATCATTTAGAACCGCTTATCCGATTTTTGTAAAGGTTGCGAAATAAATTATTTTAATTACAAACGATTATAACAATCGGCAATAAAATTGTAAAGAGCAATTTTTCCAACCGTTTCGAATTATCCTGCTGATTGACGTAGCCATATTAAGGATATATAATATTGTCTTGTGTTTCGTGTTGTAAAATAGAAAACATTGAATTTTGGAGGCTTTTATGTTTATGATTCGTTATTTTTTGGTTTTGAATTTTATTTTCTTTGGTCATTTTGTTACGGCGGCTGATTTGAAATTTCCGTCCAAACTGCCGGAACATCCGCGTCTTTTTTTAACAAAACAACGTGAAACAGAAATCAGAGAACAAACCAAAACAGATTTATTTCTTGATCGGCAGGTGAAGGAACTCCTGAAAAAAGCAGATCGGGTGAAAAAAGATTCGTTGACGGATTACCGGATTCCCGACGGCAAACGGTTGCTTGGTCAAAGCCGCCAAAGTCTTGAACGGACAACGGTATTGGCATTTGCGTACAGAATGACCGGTAACAAGGACTATGCTGATGTTGCGATTGAAGAAATGCTTGCGGTTTGCCGTTTCAAGGATTGGAATCCGAGTCATTATTTAGATACCGCCGAAATGGTAACCGCTGTTGGTATTGGTTACGATTGGCTTTATGAAGTGATTCCTGCCGAAAAACGAACGGAAATTAAAAATGCAATCCTCAAACATGCGTTGGAAACCGGTCTTTCCATTTATGAAAAAGGAGGTTGGTGGGCAAAAGGTAACAATAACTGGAACGAAGTCTGTAACGCCGGACTCACAATCGGGGCATTAGCTATTGCCGATGAAGAACCACAGATCGCAGAAAAAATTGTTGTTCATGCCGTCAAGAGTTTACCAAACGGATTGACCGCGTACAAACCGGATGGAGCCTATCCTGAAGGTCCCGGTTATTGGGCTTACGGTGCTTCTTTTACGGGCTTAATGCTCATGGTGCTCAAAGATGTTTTCAACAACGACTTCGATTTGCTGAAAACGGAAGGATTAAATGTTACCGGTGATTATTACATGGGCATTATCGGAGTTAATTATCGTGCGTTTAATTATGCGGACGGCGGAGACGGAGCCGATCCGTCGCCAATGATGTACGTATTGTCTCATTTCTATAATCGTTCCGATTATGCTGTTTGGCTGCGGACATTTTTGGAACAACAAAACCGGTTTTCAAGCGGTCGGTTGGCGGTGTTTCATGCAATTTGGTACAACCCCAAAGGAACGGCTGACGATTTTGCCCAAACACCGCTTGCGAAAAAATATCGCGGTATTCAGGATATTTGTACGATGCGAACCGCATGGAATAATCCGAATGCGGCGTTTCTTGGTTTCAAGGCGGGCAATAATCGTGCAAATCACGGACATCTTGATATTGGTTCGTTTGTTTACGAAATCAATGGTATTCGTTGGGCGGTTGATCTTGGTGCGGACAATTACAATATGCCCGGCTATTTCGGTAAGCAACGTTGGGATTATTACCGAATGAACAACCGAAGTCATAATACGTTAGTTATCGGTAACAAAATTCAAGACTTGTCGGCGAATTGTAAACTTATTGAATTTGAACGTCACGAAAAAGGTCAAATTGTTGCGCGAACAGTTGCGGACATAACAGCGGCATACGCAGACCAAGTCCGCTCAGCCAAACGAACAGCAACGTTACATAAAGATGGTTCATTGGTGATCGAAGACGTTTTGGAAGGTGTTACCGAACCGGTTCGCTGGGGCATGGTAACCGGCGCAAACATTGAAATTAACAACAAAACGGCAATTCTTTCACAGAATAAAAAACAACTTCATGTAGAAATTGTTTCCGATGAAATCCGGCAATTTGAAACAGCTTCTGTTGCGCCGCCAACCGAAAAAGAAAATCCGAACAAAGGTTTTTCAATGCTTGCCGCTGTTGCGACTCCGAAAAATAGTAACGTTTCCATCCGTGTTCTATTGAAACCGGTCAAGTGATTTTTTGTAATATTTTTTTTGGAAGGAAAAATAAAATGACATTAAATATTGAGATTTTACACGGTAATACATTTGATTCTGCTGATTGGTTACAAAAATTTTACAGCAATTTATAATTTACCAAATTTGATAACTACTTAGCCGATACAATAATCAAAGGTTGGTTATTTTTGTTCAAAATTGGCGTGATAGGTTATCATTCATTCAATTAAGGAGAACAATTATTATGTTTCATCGGCGTGATTTTTTGAAATGTGCGGCGTTTCTCACTGTTACGGCAACTGTTCCTTCAACCGCCTCACTTGCGGCAACAACAACCGTAACACCATCCGATTTCACTCTGTGGCAACTTCCGTTACATCAAAGTTCCGCACAAGGAAATTCGTACGTTTTTCAAACAACCGGCGGGAAAGTTATTGTGATGGACGGCGGAGTTCCTGATGAAGCCGGTTATTTACGCGGTTTTCTTGCCGCATTGGGCAACAAAGTGGATGCGTGGTTTCTTTCACATCCGCATACCGACCACATCGGTGCTCTTCATGAAATACTGAAAAATCCGGACGGCATCAAAATTGATACAATTTATCATTCGGAATTTTCCAAAGAGTTTTATGAAAAAGTCGAACCCAAATCCATGCCCCGAACTATCGACTTTTATGACCGTCTGAAAAAAGGAACTGCTCAAGTTATTAATGTTCAGGAACCGGGTCTTGTTGTCGATATTGACAACGTGAAATTCAAAATACTTGCAGTGAAAAATGAAGAATTTACTGTTAATGCGTACAATAATTCTAGTATGGTGATTCGGGTTTGGGATTCTGTTCGATCTGTTTTATTTCTCGGTGATGCAGGAGTTGAAGAAGGAGAGAAAATTCTTCTTGGACATTTTCGAAACGAACTCGATAGCGATTTCGTTCAAATGGCTCATCACGGTCAACGCGGTGTTAGTAAGGAATTTTATCAATCTTTCAAATTCAAAGCCTGTCTATGGCCCGCTCCGCTTTGGCTGTACAATAATGATCGGGGCGAAGGATTCAATACCTCCAATTTGGAAACCATCAACACAAGAGAATGGATGAAAGAATTAAGTATCCAAAAACATTTTGTCAGTGCTGATGGTCTTTATGTTATCAAATAAATCTGTAACTTGACCATTCACCATAAGGTGTCCGGCATACATTAGAACAATCGAAACGAATTTGTAAGAACAAAAATAACTGTAATATATCAGTGGAATTATTATTTTTGATTCTTCACCCTGAAGGGGTGGAATTTTCATAACCGTAGGTCAAGCGCAGCGCGACCTACGGTAAACATCTCTTCTCAACATCGTCTGAAAGACGAAACGAAACGATCCGAATCATACCTTCGATTTTTAAAATTCTGTCTTTCAGACAGAGGTTTTTTAGTTGTACGAGTCCGCAGGTCGATGACCTGCGGTTATGAAAATCACACCCCTGTCGGGGTGAAAATCGAAAAACAAAAATGCCACTGATCTATTACGGAATTTGTATGATATATGTTTCTCAATTATATATTTTGCATTCATTATTTTAATGTAGTAACGATTTATATTACAACAATTCTAATGCTGTAGCAATTTGTTTTGTTATTTTGTTGTACACAGTTGTTTTTTCATTTTCGTCCGTCAACAGGGGCAAGTCGGCTATCGCCGTATTGTTTATTGTTTATTGTTTAAAACGTTTCGGCGAAATGTTGACTGCATCTCAAATAAATCGTAACTCAA
>JAITBS010000429.1 GCA_031283515.1 Planctomycetaceae bacterium | reverse complement strand
GATGAAGTCATGACAACATTAACGGCATTGCGGCAGGGAACCGGTTTTAGTCCGCAAATACGTAACTCTGATGCGTTACGAAAAACTTTGCCCGGTTCTCAAGAATCCTTTAATCATATTGGCGGAGCCGTAACATTTCCGTTAAAACCGGAGGCGCCGCTTCCGCAACTCACGCCCGATGTTCCGGCAGAAGGAACCTCCTCACCAACAACCACATCGGCAATTTCCGCATCGACAACATCAGAAACTCAAATGAATACTTCGTTACCGGAAGGTGCGCCGGTAAGCATGTTGAGTGCTTTACTCGACACCGATGTTCGAATCACTGCTGATACGAAAACGAACACAATTATTGTTGTTGCGGAACCGCAGATTCAGGAACATTATGCAACGTTAATTAAATTTCTTGACCGGCGTAGTCCGCAAGTATTGATTGAAGCAAAAATTGTAACTCTTGATACGAGTAACGATTTTATGCTTGGTGTTGAAATCAGCGGCGGCGACCGAAAAGGGGAGAAGCGTTTGTTCGGGTTTAGTTCCTTTGGTCTAAGTACACCTGATCCGGTGAGTGGAGCGTTGGCACTGTTACCCG
This sequence comes from Planctomycetaceae bacterium, assembly GCA_031283515.1. Classification (GTDB taxonomy): domain Bacteria; phylum Planctomycetota; class Planctomycetia; order Pirellulales; family Thermoguttaceae; genus WRKP01. The sequence goes on along the minus strand of JAITBS010000429.1, from coordinate 2,624 downwards.
GTCTTGGATTTAATGGAACACTGGTTGATCCTGATACCGCAGATGTGATTGTCCGTGCATTATCGAGTAATTCTCGTGCAAAAGTTATTGCTTCACCGCGTCTTTTGATTAACGATAATGAAGAAGGTCGGCTTCAAAGTGTTCAAAGTATTCCTTATACAAGTGTTAATTCGTCACAGGTTGTTCAATCAACCAGTCTCGGCGGCAATCAGGATGCCGGAACAACAATTATCGTAACACCGCACATTGGAGACAGTGAACAACTCCAACTGGAATTTGCGGTGGAATTCAGCAATTTCGGTTCTTCGGCAACCAATACGAATCTTCCGCCGCCGCGTCATATTGATCAGGTATCCAGTGTTGTAACAATTCCCGACGGTTATACGGTGATTGTCGGCGGACTTAATCGTCACGATATTGAATCAGGACGAACCGGATTACCATTTCTGGACAAAATACCCATTCTTAAATATCTTGCTTCGACTGAAAACGATAATAAAAAGAATACATCGTTGTTTGTATTTTTGAAACCGATTATTTTACGCGACGATAAATTCAAAGACTTAAAATATTTATCGGATCAAGATGCACGTTCCGCTCAAATCCGCGCAACACTCCCGCAAAGCCGACCTCTGGTGATGGAATAATTTTTTTTTCTCCGTTCTTGACGCATATTCCATGCGTTTCTGTTTTTTAGTAAAATATTCCCCTAAATGGATTTTTGACGGAATGGATTCCATATCATCAGAAATATAGTAAAAACTACATGAATACGATGCAAGACCCCACAAACAAGATAACGGTGTATTACGATGAATCAGGAAATTCTGGACAGAATTTGTTAGATGAAGAGCAACGATATTTTGTTTTGGGGTCAAATTGTTTTTCTATTGATGAGCTGGCAATTTTTCAATCAATTCTTCCAAAAGGCGTTCATGAATTTCATTTTGTTGAAATGAAAAACTCTGATGTTGGGAGAAAAGCTGTTCTTGATTTGTTGAATCATGAACTTATTTGTGAAGACAAGGTTATTTATGCAGTTGCAGATAAAATTTTTGTTGCAGCAGCAAAAATTGTAGATCTTTTAATTGAACCATCTTTTTATGATCAAGGCATTGATATCTCATGTAATGGTGTTAACTTAATGCTAACCGAATATATTATGTGTTTAGCGGTTAGTTCTAAAAACCAAGAAAGATTATATCGTTTACTTGATTCTTTTGTTAATATGATAAGATACAAAACAAAATCTTACGTGTATGAATTTTACAGTATAGTTGGAGCGTGGGTAGTTGCAGATAAGAATGAAGAGTACTTAATGTCTATTATTTTAGCGAGTCAGAATAATATCGACAACATAATTGATGCGTTGGAATATGATAAATATGCTTTGGATGTTACATCTTCATTATTTTGCGTTCTATGTCAACATTGGTTTAAAAATACTCAAAAAAATGTTGATGCTGTATTTGATAATTCAAAGCAAATGGAGTATTATAAAGATTTTATTGGCTACATGAAAAACATCCCCATTCCAACTTGTGAAGTCGGAAAGGGAGATGTATCAATGGTTTTTCCGCTCCCTGTTTCAAGGCTATTACTTACCGATTCTGCAACATTAATTGGTGTACAAATCTCGGATATAATAGCAAGTTCAATTGCATTTATGTGCAACAACAAAAATCAAAAACAGGTGCCGTTTGTTAACGAAATACGTCGTTCAAAATTAGCTAATTTGTGTAACATGCATACTATTAGCCGTTTGGCTCTTTTGGCTCTGAATCAAGAAAGCCAAGTGAGTTACCAGCATAATGAAAACCCCTTAGATTTTTTAGTAACACAAATGATTAAAGATAACTAGATTCCCCCAAGAGGTAAGTGATTGTGTTTTACTTTCAAACGAACAGGAACATATAGTGATGATGGAAGTGGAAATATAGGACGAATAGGAGATTAATAAATGCAACTTCGCATTACAAAGTACGATCCGAAATATCGCGATGCAAACGGTTTTTTTACCAAGAAGGAATGGATTGCAATCAGTGATATCGGAAAGGTTTATGACGGTAAAATTTTTACTACATCAGATTACTTTCAAATAGAAGATGCATACTGTGAAACTGTCCGCCTATTACTATTACACCTAAAAATGAAATCAATGAATATTCTACAATGTTCGGCAAGAAAAAGGATTTCAGATTTTTTTACTGCAACAAAATATTATAATATTACTGAAGAGTTAACGACAGTTTAATCTCAAGAAAAAAATGTATATGGAATGATATGAATATATTGATCAGAGCATGTTTAAGAGGAGAATTTAGTTGTTTTTTTAAAGGTTCAAAAGAAACTTATCTTCATTTTGGTTATGATTATTACATGTATTTTGGTTCTCAAATCAATTTAGATTTAAATAAAATTAAATTTCCCGAAAAAATTTTTATTGAAGAAAATTTTCCATCGCCATATATGGATATAAAAAGATCGAATAAAGCATGGTTATAATTTTATGTCTGATGTTCCTCTTTCCGAATCTGATTTGAAACTTCAAATGCTGGCGGAATCGCTTGGATTGGATTTTTTGCACGGTATTGGGGAACGTCCGCCGTCCGCGGCATTTATTC
>JAITBS010000337.1 GCA_031283515.1 Planctomycetaceae bacterium | reverse complement strand
GTTAAAACTCTGGTACTGCCGTGACCAATAGAGTTCTTGTTCGGTTTGCCCGGACTTTTTTTGCATTATGACGATCTTAACCAGGCAACAAATTACCTGTTATCGTTATAAATTCGTATTGATTACCTAATTGTCAAAGATCAAAAATCTATTCTGTCAACATCTGTCACTTTTTTCATATAACCAATATACCTATAAATCGAAAAAACTCAAGAAAAAATCGTAAAAATGCAAAAATTCGTAATATATCAGTGGAATTATTATTTTTGGTTCTTCACCCCAAAGGGGTGGAATTTTCATAACCGTAGGTCAAGCGAATCGCGACCTACGGTCAACATCTCACCTCAACATCGCCTGAAAGGCGAAACTAAACAAGCCGAATCGTATAACCTGCGATGATTAAAATTCTGTCTTTCAGACAGAGGTTTGTTATTGGCACGAGTCCGCAGGTCGATGACTTGCGGTTATGAAAATCACACCCCTTGCGGGGTTAAGATCGAAAAACAAAAATGCCACTGATATATTATTTATTTTGTAATTATTAAAATCAAAGGTCATACCAATTGTGTTTTGTTTTTGTGTTGTATGCGGTTTTTTAATTTCCGTCCGTAATCAGGGGCAAATCGGCGAGTATGCCGATGTGACATTTGCGGAAAAATGTTGCCTACCTCTTGAATTTTCGCCGTGAACGGTTACAAATTAAGATCACATTTGATTTTGACCTTTAACCTATAATTTTATTTTTTTAATTATGAAACGTTTAGTATTTTTGCTTTTGATTTTCAGTTTGTTTGGTTTGTCGAGTTTTCTTAATGCTCAAGAAAATGCCGATTCGTTACTTCCCGCAACAATTTTAAAACCGGTTCCGCCGGAATATGCGGACGATCAACGTTGTTTTCAAGGCATTCCGAGTATGACTGCCGCTCCCAATGGTCGGCTTTGGGCAACATGGTACACCGGCGGTGTTACAGAAGGTGATGAAAATATTGTTCTTGTCGTAACAAGTGATGATGCCGGTAAAACATGGTCAAAACCGCTTTTTGCAGTTGATATTCCGGGACCGGTTCGGGCTTATGATCCGTCCATGTGGACAGACCCAAACGGTGATGTTTGGCTTTTTTGGGCGCAAAGTCATCATTGGTGGGATGGTCGAAGCGGAGTTTGGTGTATGACTACCAATTCTGGAAACCGCGAAGATGCTGAATGGTCAAAACCTAGACGAATTTGTGACGGAATTATGATGTGCAAACCGATTGCCGATTCAAGAGGTCGTTGGATTTTACCGGTTGCCGTTTGGAACATCGAACCCGATCATCCCAACCGAACTCTTCAACCCGGTGCTCATTTTGTCGTCTCTGAAGACAAAGGAATAACATGGCAATCGCTCGGACATTCGACGATTCCGCGAAAAGATGCCCTGTTCGATGAACATAATATTGTTGAAAAAAAGGATGATTCCTTCTGGTTGTTACATCGTACCAAATATGGTATTGCCGAAACAGTTTCGATTGACGGCGGTAAAACATGGAGCGAAGCCAAACCATCCGTTTATCCGCATACCTCATCACGTTTTTTCGTACGGCGTTTGAACTCCGGTAATTTGTTGTTTGTCAAACACGGCAGAATGGAACAACGCACCGGACGTAGTCATCTTCAGGCGTTTATTTCCGACGACGACGGAAAAACTTGGAAGGGCGGACTCCTACTTGACGAACGTAACGGAATTTCCTATCCCGACGGAGACCAAACAAAGGATGGAACAATTTTTGTTATTTACGATTTTGACCGAACAGGCGCGAAGGAAATTCTAATGGCACGATTTACGGAGGAAGATGTTTTCGCCGGTAAAATTGTTTCACCGAACAGTGCGTTACGGTTATTGGTGAACAAAGCAACCGCAGTTCATCCGCAAGTCCAAACACCCAAGAAAACCCTTGAATTTGAACCGGCTTCCAACTCGGACGGTAAACCAATCCGTTTCGGAAATTCCCCGACATTGGAACTGAAAAAAGCCGAATCGGATGTTTTCAAAAAAGATGCAAAACTGTTCACCAACCGTGATTATCGGCTTCTCAATTATCCGAAAGAGCTTGAAGGCAAAAAATTTGTCCGTAGCGAAATTCAAGGAACCGAAGTGATTTGTACCAGTCCGGGTATTCTGTACGTTTTCACTCCGTTGCCGAACCGGAATAAAGACAATGTAACAGAAACACTTCTGAAATCCGGTTTTGAAAAAGTGGCGATGCCCAAAATGCTTCTGTTTGGTAATTATGCGGGAAATATTGCTACAATTTACCAAAAAGAAATTAAAGAAGGTGAAACAATTAAATTCGGTATCTGGGGAGTTATTGTTTATTGATTCGTTACCGCAACAATAATTTCAGGAATAACCGTTGCTGCTATTTCGTAACGAGATTATTGTGTACAGAAAAATCAAAGAAGTTAAAAGGTTAAAATGTGCGGAATTTGTGGGGCGGTTTGGAATGAATCTGCGAAAGCGGTTGACAAAGGAACATTGGACACAATGACCGATATTCTTCGGCATCGCGGACCGGATGATCGCGGTATATTTTTGCAACAAGGAATTGCATTAGGACATCGGCGGCTTGCAATTATTGACCTGACACCGTCAGGACAGCAGCCAATGACAAACGAAGATGAAACCGTTTGGATTGTCTTCAACGGCGAGATTTATAATTTCGAACAATTACGCCGCGAATTAATCAGTCATGGGCATCGTTTTCGAAGTGAAAGCGATACCGAAGTGCTGATTCATCTTTACGAAGAAGAACATGAAAATCTGTTGCAAAAAATTAACGGAATGTTTGCAATGGCAATATGGGATGTTCGTGAACGAAAATTATTTTTGGCGCGTGACCGGATTGGGAAAAAGCCGTTGTTTTACCGTAACGAATCAAACCGGTTGATATTTGCCAGTGAAATGAAAAGTATTCTGACAGTCAACGGTGTTCCTCGCGATATTGATCCGACATCATTGGACGACTATTTAACGTATCAATATGTTCCGCATCCGAAAACTATTTTTCGCGGTATTTCAAAGTTATCACCGGGTCATTTTGCTGTTTGGCAGGATGGACAGTTGGCGGTTCACCGTTATTGGAACCCTGACTGGAATGAGGAAAATAACCAATTAACGTTCGAAGAATGGGCAGAAGAACTTCGAATGTTGGTTACGGATGCGGTGCGAATCCGTCTTCGGAGTGATGTACCGGTTGGGGCGTTTTTATCCGGCGGAATTGACTCTTCGGTTACCGCCGGAATAATGCAACAAGAATGTCCGCAACAGATACGGACATTCTGTATCGGTTTTCCTCAAAAAGAATATGACGAAACGGAGTTCGCCCGCCAAGCAGCAAACCGGTTCGGTACAAAACATCAAGAATTAATTGTTACGTCTGATATTGAAAATATTCTGCCGAAAATTATTTGGCATTATGATGAACCGTTTGCGGATTCCAGTGCGATACCGACGTGGTTTTTGTGCGAAATGACACGGCGTGAAGTTACAGTTGCTTTGAGCGGCGACGGCGGAGATGAACTTTTTGCGGGATATGACCGTTATCAGGCGGTTCGGTTGGGAATGTTTGCGGAAAAAATTCCGTACGTTTTTAGAAAAATCTTAGCCGGACCGATTCGTCATTTCATTCCTGCTTCGACCCGACAACGTTCTACACTTCGCCGGTTGAAACGATTTCTCGAAACACTTGGTATGAAACCGTTGGAACAATATTTGCAATGGATTGCAATTTTCAACGGTGAACGTCGAAACAAACTCTACACGCCGGAATTTTTGAACGAAATTCACGAATATGATTCGCTAGATTTTCTACGGCGAGCCGAACAACTTTGTTCGCAACGTGATCGTGTAACACGAATTGCATTGACGGACATGATGACTTATCTTCCGTGTGATATAATGACGAAAGTAGATATTGCTTCAATGGCTCATGCGTTGGAATGTCGAGCACCGTTACTGGATTACCGGATTGCGGAATGGGCGGCGCGGTTACCGATTCGGTACAAAATTGAGGGGCGTTACGGTAAAAAAATTCTCCGTGAAACGTTTCGTGATTTATTACCGCCGGATATTGAGCATCGCCGTAAAATGGGTTTTGGTGTTCCGGTTGATCATTGGTTCCGCAAACCGCTCCGTAAAATGGTTCAGGATGTTCTTCTTGATTCCCAGACAAAACAACGCGGCTTTTTTGAACCAAAATTCATCGAACAACTGTTAAACGATCATTTCGCCAATCGGTTTGATCATGCGTATCGTATTTGGGCGTTGTTTGTTTTTGAACACTGGATACGATGTTGGGGTTAAGAATCTCGGAATCTTTAGTTTATTCTCTTTTCGTATGTTAAGAAACAAGCCAAAACCATAGAAAAATCATTTTAATGTTTTATGCTTCTGGTACTTTTGTGTTACATGGCTCAACCTTGCTACCGGAGACTATACAAATATCAAGTTTTGAGAGAGGAAGATTACATACTTTAGTAGCACCTAGTGTGTTACACTCATTTATCTTGATACCCAATGCGTTACATGTTTTCTGACCTTGAGAACCATTACATTCGTTTGTTTTCAATTTTCAACTCCGTACGCGAATTGTAACTATAAAAAAGAAAAAAAACAAGACCAATATAAAAATTAAAATACGAACTGTTAGGCCAAAACTACATTCCGAATTTAAAAACCGTGAACAGTTACTGTATGTTTATATGTGTAGTATTTTATTATGTGTTTGTTTCAAGGGAAGAGGAAAAAAAGTTTTGTTATTTTGCCGCTTAAGCGGCAAAATAACAAAAAATCAGTTATCGTAGATACATTCCCCCAATACGTCGAGGGACTGCAATCGCCCCTGGTTCCTAGAGAACGTCCCGAAACTCGCAGCCCTCGACAATTTACAAAACTCGAATAATCGCAGGAGGCAAGCATCAATACTTGACCGCGAATTGCAAAAATGACGTTTTTATATCTCATCATTCGAGTTCAGGAAAGAGAAAAAAATTGGTATTGGGGACTAATAGCACAGTACAAAAAATCGGGTATCATAAACACAACTACAAAAAATGTCGAGGGACTGTAATTGCCCCTGGTTCCTAGAGAACGTCCCGTAGCTTCGGGGTGAAGAATCAAAATAATAATTCCGCTGATAGATTACAAATAAACATACAAACGAATAAACAATGAAAATTGTACGTAAACAGTTGCGGTTTACTTGAACATTGGCAATTGAACTGCCGGAATTTTTTCTGCGAAGGAACGTTCGTTGGGCAGTTTTTCTGCTTCACCTTTTTGATATTGGATATACTGGATCCAACGATTAATATCATTACCGTAATCTTTGCCGGTAATTTTGTGAAGTGATTGCATTGTTTCATACCGAACCGCAGGAACCTTGTCATACAAGGCTTCTCCCAATACCTGAACAATTAATGTATCAATTTCATTGGTTATTGTTTCGTCGGGTGTTTTCGCAGATGGTTTAGGGAAAGACTGGGCGAGAAGACGAATTGCAGTTAAACGGACATCTTTATCGGTGTCTTTTTTTAAATTTTCAATTAAAAGCAATGCGAGTTCTTTTTTCGTACCGTTATAAGTTTTGCCAAGAGCTTCTAAAGCCGAAATCCGAACAAATGGGTCGGAATCGGCAAGAATTTCTTTCATATATTGATCACGTTTGGGATGTGGAATTTTTGCCATTGCATCCACCGCTTCACGCCGCATATTCGGATCAGGCGATGTCCGGTATTCAACCATTAACTGAGCAACCAGAATTTCTTTTTCAAAATCTGAAGCAGCCGCTCCTCTTTGACCTTTCAGTTGAATTACTTTTTTTCGTTGCAACGGCGATTCCAAACCAGGGATCTTATCGCTCTTTGCTTCGAAAAGAGGTAGTTTCGCAATAAATTCATTATCAACGGCACAACCGGACGTTACAAATAAAATTATTCCGATAAACAACAGCAAAAAATATTTCAACGCAATCATCATTTGCATTTTTTTCTCAATTGTCGATAATATACTATTAACCGGAAAAAATGTTGTTTGCAATTTCATGACAAACCAACAACATCTCCCAATAAAACCAGTTTATTTATTCAGATCTCATTATTTTCAATTCTCATTCCAGTAGTTTTGAGGAAACTGTTTAGTAAACGATAACAATTTTTTAATTTGCTGCCAAGATGAATTTTTATTTTTTCTTGCGAATGTTTTCATTTTCATGTTTATTTTGGGTAATGGGTTCTCTTTTTGCGCTGGATTACATTGAATTTAGAGAACATGGAAAAGTTAGAAAAGAAGAAGGTCGGATTGTACTCGAAGCGCAGGATGGTTTGGCGTTTGAAGCGAGGGACGGTCAATATTTTGTTGTACCGCCGGACTTGCTTATTTCGCGTACTTCCGATGAAAAATTGTTCAAACCTTATACACAACAGGAGAGTACAGAACGGTTAAAGAACGAATTTCCCGAATCACAAGGTTATTATTTGCTTGAAACCAATCATTTTTTCGTTATTTACACAACATCGCTTGGTTTTGCGCAATGGTATGGTCAACTTCTGGAAAAATTGTACACAGGTTACAGTAGTTTTTGGAAAGAACAAGGAGTCATATTGTCGCCTCCTGAATTTCCAATGGTTGCGATTGTTCTTTCCAATCCGTCTAAATTTTTGCTTTATGCTCAATCTGAGGGATTTCAGTTAATGCGCGGTCAGTGTGCTTATTACAATAAATCTTCTAATCGTGTTGTAATGTGTGATCTTTCCGGTTTGGAAACATACCGTGAAGGGGACAAGGATCGTGCGTCATCGCGGGACATTCAAGTATTTTTGAACCAACCCAATGCAGCAAACAATATTTCGGCAGTAATACATGAGGCGGTTCATTTGGCGGGATTCAGTTGTGGGATGCACACACGTTTTGCACCAAATCCGTTGTGGCTTTGCGAAGGGCTTGCCGTATTCCATGAAGTTCCGGATTCGGGAAAACGAGCCGGCTGGAGCCGAACACCAAAACCAAATCTCCGGCGTTTGAACACGTTAAAAATTTATTTGCAACAAAATCCTGTTGAACCGTTACAAACAATTATTCGAAGCGATGCCCTGTTTAACAATGCCGCAACCGCTGCAAACAGTTACGCCACAGCGTGGGGATTAACTTATTATCTTATCAAACGCCGTCCCAAAGAATTTACCGCTTATCTGAAAAAAATACAAGAAAAAAACATTCTCTCAGAAGATTCACCGGAAATTCGGATTCAGGATTTCGAGGAATGTTTCGGCGATAATTGGAACAAAATCTTGAAAGATTGCATCGACTATCTGAAAAAATTGTAAATGGTAATATATCAGTGAAATTTTTTTGAATAGGTTTACAGTTGGCAATTAAAACGTTGACCACCCGACAAAAGGTTGGCTACCCACTGAATAGTTACAAATAAAGAGTGTTCAAATTGCCCAAAATTCGCAGTTTTTGCAAATTAAACCCGATTTTCATATCAACAACAAATGATCATAAAAAATTCATAAAATTTATAAATTAAATTCATAAATTGGTCTTCCAACAAATTAGGGAAATTTGTTAAAATACTCCCGTTTGGCATATAATAATAGTCAATATACAAAAAAGTATTGCCAATCCTTTGAGAAATTGAAAGTTCAATTCATTTTCGACATTAGGAACGGGCGATAATTTTTGGGGTAGTCTTGTTATGAAGTCTCATAACGAAAATAAGACGTTACCCATGTTACCGCCCGAATGAAAAGTTCAGCGGAAAAAAACACCACTCTCGATTTTATGAGGATACGGAATGAAAAAAACGATGATTTCTTCGATTTTACGTAATGGAAATTTGGTATTTTTCTTGGCGGTTCTCGGAATGGTCTCCATTTTGATGCCCCAGGTTATTGCCCAGAAAACCGTTGAAAACGGGATGAAAGTTGCCAGTCAAGTCAACAATGTTACACAAATTGTGAATGAACATCCGTTGATGCCGGTAATTCGTTGGGCGGAAAAAGAACGACCACATGTTGTGTCAATTCAGGATTATACGGCGTTAATGACCAAACAAGAGAATATCGGCGGTACCGTACAGGAAGCCCAAGTGATGGAAATCAAAGTCCGACATAACCCTCTTAGTTTTTATCTTAAATTCCGCTATCCAAGAAGAATGAATGGACAAGAGGCAATTTATATTAAAACTCAAAATGATGGTAAAGTTATTGGGCATGGAGTTGGTCTCGAACGGAATTTCGGAACTCAATTCCTTGATCCCGAAGGAATTATCGCCATGCGAGGTTGTAAGTATTCAATTAAGGAAATGGGAATTCTCAACCTAATAGACAAACTATTAGATGTCGGACAAAAAGATGCAAAATTCGGAGAGTGTGATGTCCAATATTTTGAAGGAGTTAAAGTCGATGATCGGAATTGTACGCTGATTCAAGTTACTCACCCAGTTCCAAGAAAGAATTTTATCTTCTATATTGCAAGAATTTACGTCGATAAGGAACTCAATCTTCCAATTCGGTACGAATCGTTCGATTGGCCCGCCAAAGAAGGTGAAGCACCAACATTGATTGAAGCCTATACCTATCAGAAAATGAAAATCAATGTCGGTTTAACAGATGCCGATTTCGATTACCGTAATCCTGAATATAATTATCCATGAGTCAAATAATGCGGTAAGTTATATTCCTTTGTGAGAACGAACCAGTTTCAAGAGCTTGTTTCTTCGGATTGACAGAAACAGGCTCTTATTTGTTATTGCACATAATTACCACTATCATAGGAAAATTTGAAAATCATCTCCGAAAATCAACTTAATTTTCAGACAATTCTATTTTCCCTTTCTGTGGATTCCATGTTCTCTACGCTTGACAAATAGACCGTTACAAAAAAAAATCAAAACTTCTCTCTCAACATTTTTTAGAAATGGCTGCACCAAAATCGAAAATCTCAATAGGATTGTTTCGGAAAAAGAACCTTCAAAACCAAAACACGTTTGAAATACCCCACTTGAAATTTCGATTTTTCCTGCTTAAATAATATCAATAAGCATAAAATTAATATAGTAATAATAAGGTGATAGTATGGTAATCAATATAAAAAAAACAGCCAAGCGTAAAACCGATAAACAACCCAATAATCCTCATGATCGGTTTGCCAAAAAAACATTGGGTAATCCTTTATACGCTTCCGATTTTTTGAAACATTATGCCGATTCGGTTGTTACTCAATATGTCCATCTGGACAAATTAGTTGCGGCTCCGACGCATTATTTGACGGATGAACTCAAGGAAGTGATTTTGGATGTTGCGTTTGCAGCACGTTTACGCGATAAAAAGAACGATTTGGAATGCCTGTTGTTTTTGGAGCATAAATCCAAACCAAACCGGTTGGCACCGCTTCAGGTTGGAACTCATTGTTTCTTGTCCTTATATTTTGCTTGGACAACAACGGAATACTCGGAAACGCATCAACCATCCATTCCGTTGATGTTCCTTTTGTACAACGGAAACGAAGATATTGACGAAGAACTGTTCTTTCAGAATTTGTTTCCAAAAATTCCGGAAAAACTTCGACCGTATGTACCACAGTTTAAGGTTTTTGTGATAAATCTGAAACGCTTTCACTACGGAAAATTACCCGGAAAACCGGCAACACAAGCAATTGCCGAATCCTTTAAACGGGCAACCGATGGAACATTCGGTAATCATTTAGGCAAAATATTGGAACGAGTTAAAGAGGCAACTTTAAGTAAACAGCAAACATTGGATTTAACATCCAATATCACTCGATATTGTACATGGACAAGTGGGCTAACTTCAGATGAAGTTGTTCAATCTATCAAAAACGTTTTTAACGGAACGGAGGGTATTCAAATGGCAACAACCATTAAAAAAGGAATTATACAAGAAGGAATCGAAATCGGCGAAGCTCGCGGTGAAGCACGCGGTGAAGCACGCGGTAAAATAATCGGTGAAGCTCGCGGTGAAGCTCGCGGTGAAGCACGCGGTAAAATAATCGGTGAAGCTCGCGGTAAAATGCTCGGCGAATTGAATGCACGAGTCAACGACATTTTGCTTATCCTGCGCAAAAGGTTTAAACGGGTTCCTAAACACATTGTTGATTCGTTAAATCAACGAACTGATGTGATCGCTTTAGAATCGTTGTTAATTCTCGCCGCTACTTGTTCATCGTTGGACGAATTTACTGCTG
>JAITBS010000299.1 GCA_031283515.1 Planctomycetaceae bacterium | reverse complement strand
TTTTAGGATTATCCGTTTCGGCGAGTTTATTTGATTCTCGAGAGTTCGAGTATGATTCGAGTTTTTCGGCAATATTCGATCTTTGTCAAAGGTATTACTCGCCGCCGCATTTTATCAATCAATCGTTATCCATTCCCTTTCGCGGCAAAGGAACAGAGACCGGCATTAACTCCGTCCTATACGTTTTCCCCACTCGTTTCGGATTCGCACTCAATTGATGTTCCTCAACCTCATTCTGTTAATTCGCTTGAGAAGAATCCCGTCCCTTACTCTTTTGGCGTCGAGCTTGGTGATAAACGGCTTAATAAACGTTACATTACAATGGTTAGATCGATTATGAATGCGTTGCGGATATGGAATTTACAGTCGCTTATCGTTCACGTGATAGCTTGCGAGGCGGATAGTTTTGTGGCGTTTTGCTTTCCGGTTTATTTGTATTGTTACGGATTTTTGATTTCCTTGAATCATGCGATTATGACCTCGACAAGATCAAACTGATACGCAACCAGATTAAGAAACTCATACCTTATTTCTTCCGAGAGTGAAAAAACTCGCGAGAGTTATTCTTGACAACGAATCGTATTGACCATGGGAGAATGTTGAGGAACAAAAAAACATCAACTGTCGCTAGAGTTACGTAACAATCCAAGTATTTCGTTTAGAAATAGACTCGGCACGCCTCAAACCGTCAAGACCACCTTCTCAAAAAACAACTCTTCTATCTCAAAACAATACAACAAGAAAAAAACTCGTAACACAAAAAAATACACCTAAAAATAAAAAATGTGTAGATACTTTTGCTTATCGGGGCTAATGGGAAAAACAAAAATGCCACTGATAGATTATAATAATTCTAGTTTGTACGATTCAGCTCGTTTCGTTTCGTCTTTCAGACGATGTTGAGGAGAGATGTTGACCGTAGGTCGCGCTGCGCTTGACCTACGGTTATGAAAATATCACCCACTTCGGGGTGAAGAATAAAAAATAAAAATGCCACTGATAGATTACTTTTTTTTAATTTGTGTTTAACGCGATTGTTTTTTAATTTCCTTCTGTAAACAGGGACAAGTCGGCTATCGCCGTATTGTTTAAAACGTTTTGGCGAAAGGTCGCCTACCATTAAAGAAACTCGCCGCCATAAAGAAATCACCACGAAATAGTTACAAATAAATTATACAAAACAGGAATGCCCCCATTACAATGTTTTCGCAAAATGTGATTGAATGTTGTCTGGAATAATTTCGCAAGAATGGTAAAAATTGATCTGGACACGTTTTTTAATAAACGCTAAAGTACCAATCACGTATTTTTTCTTAAAATTTTTATATCGGAGAACAAGGATGAATTTTCCGATTTACCGTTGTGAGCTTATAATAGCGTTAACAATTGTTTGCGGATCGTTGTTTGCTGAAGAGGCATTGACACCACCGAACAGAGTTAAGGGTTCCCGCGAACCGTCAAATTATCCTTTGCTGGTTTATCCAGAGGATGGACCGGTCGGCTACGTAACAACCCAACTGCAAGAGAAACCCAATCCGGCAATCAGCCGCCGTTATGTGGACACCCCAACACCAGAAACTGTCGCCAACACCGCAACAATTCGATCCGCAGTTGGTAATTCCGACGACAGCCGGACGGTTCAAGTCAGCGATGTGATTTCGTCACCGCGTTCGGCAAAGTCCGTTTCTTTGCAAAATACGGAAAAAGTATTATCAAAACCGCCGTTGCCGCCCAATTTACCGGAACGGTTGGAATCTGTTGCGGACACGGTAGCACCTCGACCTGTTGCCGATCCGTCCGTCATACCGTCCGTCATAGATAACCAGAACATTGACCCTTATCATCCGCCAGTTCGAACCGCAGCATTTCAAGGCGTTGTTCCGGGAGAAACTACCCTAGAACACCTCGCCGAACTCTGGGGTGAACCGCTTCAGAAAACAACCGTTGATAATTTACCGGCTCATCTTTATTCAACGGAAATTCTAAATCATATCGAAGTAATTTTCAAAGATCGTGTCGTCAAATCAATCGTTGTTCAACTGGACGAACCCTTTCCTGAAGAACAAGTTCGGGAAGTTCTCAAAACGGAACTGCTCAAATCAAAACCCGTACTCATTCCAGACGAAACAGGACAAATTATTGGTGAAGTGTTTCCAGAAAAAGGTGTTTTGTTCCTTTTTGCACTCTCGGACGATGACAGTTTACTTGTTAAGCAAATCGGAATTGAACCCGTTTCGTCGGAACCTTTCGTACTCCGTGCCGAAGCAACCCTAAATGACCAACCCATAGAAGCCTCTCGCGATTTACATGATGCCATTCAACTTAACCACAATGATGCGAAAGCGTTTTGGTTACTTGCGCAAATTGAAATCATGTCGGGGAATGTCGATGCCGCTCTTATTCATGCGGAACGCTCCATCAAATTGGATGAACGCCGTCCTGCTTATCATTTGACCTATGTTCAATCATTGGTTCGGATGAACCGGATCGAAGAAGCAAAACTGTATCTGGAAGAAACAATTGGAATTTGTGATCGTTATCCTCATGAAAAAGCCCACGCTCTTTCCATGCTTGGCGATCTTTACCGAACAAGTCAGAATCCTGATTACGAAATTGCAATTGAATGTCATTCCGACGCAATCCGGTTGGCAATGAACTTGATCGACCACGAAAACCAAACGATTCGGCAAACGGCAAAAGATGTTTTATTTGAGGCTCATCTCGGTGCGGCACGGGATGTGGCGTGGGGACGTTGGGATAAAAAAAGAGAATCCATCGAAAAATGGATTTCCAGAGCAAGAGAAATTACAAAAGATACCGAAATGATTGCCGCAAAACGTTTTTCCAATGAATATCAGTTCAAAATTGCAGTTTGCGTTCTCGCCGCACAAGTCGGATTGCCGGAACAAGAAAATATGGAAACATATATTGACGACGTAATCAATGCCGGTAACGATTTAATTGAATCGACCCGCGACCCGATTTTACAACGAAAATATCAATGGGAAACAAGTCTTTCCCTTTATGATGCGGTGCAGATTTTCCAACTTCGTAAAAATTATTCCGCTGCACTGAAATATGGTGAAATAACTGCGGATTACATGGAAGCGGGAATTAGAGATCGAAAAAGTGATACGGATTTTTATCTTCTTGGTCGGTTATATTTTCGGTTGGGAGCTATTCACGCTATTGGGAATCAAAATCACCGTGCGGCTATTGAGTGGTTTGATTTAGCCAAGCCGGTTTTTGAAAAACTGTTGCCGAAAATCAATCCCGAAGCACTTGGAAGATTAGGCGAAACCTTAGTGAGTATGGGAGTTTCGTACTGGATGACGGATCAGCGTGAAGAAGCCATCCGGTTGACCGAACGCGGCTTGAAACAAATCGAACGCGGTGTTAAAAACAAAATTATTGACGAATCGGCGTTGTCCATTCCGTATTCGAATCTTGCTAATATGTACCGCGAAATCGGTAAAACTGATATTGCCGAACGGTATTCCAAACTAGCCGCCAATATTCACGAACATATTCAGTAGCGGATAATAAAGTGCGGATAAGGTCGTATGCGGATTTTATCAAGCATTCAATTTCTGAGGAACGTGATTGATCATTCCGATGTGACAATTGGTCAATTTGTTTAATTAACGATGGGCGAATCACAATACTATGTTGTTCTTTTCGCATCGTTTAACATTTTTCTACCAGTCCCAGCACGACAACCGCTCCGCCGTTTTTCAGAAGTTCCCGATTACACGGCACGCCGGCAAGAAAAAAACTACCCCAAATACCCAAATTAATACTCTGCTACACAACATCTCTGAACGTTGGGGGAAAATTAAAAAAAATTTACACCCTACTTGACGAAACCAACAAGTCGGTGCATAATAATCACAATTGGTGTTTGTCAGTTCTAACAAAGTAGTCTGTAATAAACTAAAGTATTTTGCCGGTTGACTTTTTTAAAGTAATCGGTTGTTATTTTGGGAATGTTAGTTTTGATTTTCAAACCACTAGCCGTATAAACTCACTAACCGTCAAAATTTTGGAGCAGTAGGTACAAACTAATAGTGAATTTAAAAATTTTCAAAAGGAATCGTTAATATATTCCGCAAATAATCAAACGGAGCCGTTTTATAATGAAAGAAAAAAACATGGAAGAATTAGCCGGTTTGGAAAAACAACCTGTTGCGGTAACTCCCCATAACAGTTGTAATTGTAAAACCCAATGCCGGATTTGTCATTGCCAACATAGAAAACGTATTCCACACGGAACAGTTTCACCGCCTGTTCCGGCAATTGTATCCCGTTAAATTTATAGAGTTAAAATTTAAAATAGAATCAGGGTAGAATTAAATGTATCGATTAGCAACATCAAAATTTTTGAAAGGATGAACTCAAATCGTGGTCGTTTTAAAGAAAAAGAGATCGTAAAAACCCGGGTTGGGGCCGCTTAGTAGGGTTGGCGGTTTGGGTTTCAAAATGTCTTGATCTGGTCTGCCCGGCAGCAGACTTTGAACGGCAACGATAGGCTCGGTAGCGACATTGTGTGTTTGGAGACCTTGTTTTGCTCCGGTAACCGACACCATGCCGCTCCGAGTTTTTTTATTTTTTGCTGTTTTTTTGACGACTTATGGGTTGCGGATGGGCAACCCTTCTGTATTTTATACTCTGAAAAATAAGAAAACAATCCCAAATTCAGGAATTAGGGATTATACTTAGGCTTGTGGTCTAAAAGAATGTTTCATTATTCTGGTTTTATTTTCAGGTGACACGGTTCGATATTTTTAGTGCGTTCGAATCGTTTTGCGTATTGTTGTAGTTCTTTTTTTGTTAAACGAGTATGTTGGGCGTATTCTTTTTTTGTAGGTTGACATTGGGAGGCGATCCCATTCCATCGCATTGACTTTGTCCAATTCAAGAGTGTTTCGCTTCACCTTTGAGTTTCTTTGCCGCGTCTTTAATGGTAACAATCATTTTCGCATCAGGACGTGAATACATCTTTTTTCCCTCCTTGTTTGATAGAAAAGAACAA
>JAITBS010000405.1 GCA_031283515.1 Planctomycetaceae bacterium | reverse complement strand
TTTTTTTGCATTATAACGATTGTAACAAGGCAAAAAATCACCTGTTATTGTTATAGTTCGTATTTATTACCTAATTGTCAAAGATCATCATTTTGTTCTACCACTATCTATCACTTTTTATTCATACAACCAATCTACTTCTAAATCGAGAAAAGTTCAAGTATAGAAGTGTTCGTTCACAAAAAGTTTTTTTTGTTAAAAATGACTTTTATTTCTAACGTTTTCACCTATAATACGTTTTGATTATGTCATAATGATCAGTTACTGATACCATTGTAAGCCGCCGCCGAACACATTAGTCATTGTTTTAAAGGTACCTTTTCAAGAGAGTTTTGTGTTGAGGTGTTTCCTAACCTATTTATTATCAACAGTTTAATATCAATTCCTCTTTCCAGTAAACACCAACATTTTGAGCAGTGAACAGGTCAGAAATAACCACTTCTCTGTTTTTCAATTTCCTTTTTTTACATTTTCCAGTGTGAATAATTGCAAAATTTGTGAGGATTTGCTTTTCGGATCAATTGTCAAGCGACAGGAATTTGTTAAAATTTACCGTTTTATGGATAGGATTCAATTAACCGACCATCTCGGCGCAACACCCTATATTCGACGACAGTACAATGCCGCTAAAAAATAACAATGACGATTCCGAACTGAAACACAACGGTACATCCCCTAAAGAGTTGAAAAACCAACCCACAACCAGTTCGGAACAAAATACCAACTCCGAACAAAATAATACCAACAATTCCTCTTCCGATCCTGTGAAACCACGAAAAACAGTTTCTCCAGAAGGCGGCGTTCCGTCAATTCTACTCATTTTGGCTTTAATTATTGGGACGGCTCTGATTTTGACGTTGTTCCGAACCAGTAATCATGAAGTACCCTATAACAAAATGATGGAATTGATCGATCTAGGACCGGAAAGTTCAGAAAATCCTGATCCGCATATTATTATCGAAGAAGGAAGCGGTATATCCACAATGACCGTCCGATATTCGAAACTCAATCATTTGGTTGTTAATAATTACGAAATTCGCGGTCTGGTCACACGTCAGGTTCTCAAAACGTCCAAAAACCCAGGACCGCAAAAAGCCGTTCCCAATGTTCTGATTTTCTGTGGGCGTTCCGGTTTTGCCGACGACAGCGCACAACTTCAGAACCGCCTCGAAAAAAGTAAATTCATGTATCGGAGCGAAGGCTATAATTTTCTCCGTGAAAACGGTATTTACATTTTTCTTTTTCTTGTCACGATTGGAGTGATGATCTTTGTGATTCGCGGTATCACGAATTCCGGTGCGATGGCTTTTGGGCGGAATCGTGGTCGGCTTGTCGCTCAGGAAGAAATCAATATCACCTTCAACGATGTTGCCGGAGTGGACGAAGCGGTGGATGAACTCAAAGAAATTGTCGATTTTCTGAAAACACCGGAGAAATTTCAGGCGTTAGGCGGACGCATTCCACGCGGAGTTCTTTTGGTCGGACCTCCCGGAACCGGTAAAACAATTCTCGCGAAAGCGGTTGCCGGTGAAGCCAATGTCCCGTTTTACAGTCTTTCCGGTTCTGATTTTGTCGAACTTTATGTTGGTGTTGGAGCGGCAAGAGTTCGTGATTTGTTTGATCAGGCGCAACGAAAAAATCCGTCTATTGTGTTCATTGACGAGTTGGATGCACTGGGAAAGGTTCGCGGAAACAGCCCAATGGGAGCGCATGACGAACGCGATCAAACATTGAACGCCTTATTGGTTGAAATGGACGGGTTCAGTACCAATTCTGGAGTTATCGTGATGGGAGCGACCAACCGCCCCGAAATTCTCGATCCGGCACTGTTACGACCAGGACGATTTGATCGGCAAGTTCTGGTTGACCGCCCCGATTTACTCGGAAGAGAAGCAATCTTAAAAGTACATGCCAAAAATGTGAAATTAGCACCGGATATTGATCTCAAAGAAATTGCATCTATTACATCAGGTTTTGTTGGAGCGGATATTGCGGCACTGGTGAACGAAGCGGCATTACTGGCGGCGCGTGCCGGAAAAAATTGCGTAACAATGACCGAATTCAATGAAGGTGTGGAACGGGTGACGACGGGACTTCAGAAAAAACAACGTGTTATTCGACCCGACGAAAAGAAACGAATTGCTGTTCATGAATGCGGTCATGCGTTGGTGGCGTATTTCACACCCAATTCCGATCCGGTTCATAAAGTTTCCATTATTCCGCGTGGTTTGGCGGCTCTTGGTTATACCTTACAACGACCGGAAGATGACCGGTACTTAATGACACAGAAAGAACTCGAAGCCCGTATTCAAACGTTTTTAGCCGGAACAATTGCGGAAGAGATGGAATTTGATGCGGTTTCGACCGGAGCACAAAACGATCTTGAACGAGCAACCGATATTGCCAGAGCGATGGTGATGGATTTTGGAATGAGCCGGTTGGGTCGTATTACGTTTCGGAACAATCCAAGAGCAAGTTTCTTAGGCGATGGTTTTCCGTCAGCACGGCAACACAGTGAAAAAACCGCATGGGAAATCGATCAAGAAATCCGTTCTATTATCGATACTCTTTTCGAGAAAACACGGGAATTTCTCCACGATAAACGCAATATATTAGAACGGCTCACAGAACGTCTGCTCGAAAAAGAAATTATCGAAAACGATGAACTCAAGGAAGTTATCGAGTCTTGCAGTCAAACATGACCTTCTGTACGATAAAGAAATTTATATCAGCGGAATTATTCCTCAATCCCGCAGGGATGAAATGTGCATAACCGTAAGTGAAGCGAAGCGCAACCTACGGACACACGACATTCCCGCACAACAAAAGCCCTGCAAGGGCGAGATTATATTGTTGCGGCGGTTGATAATCTCGCCCCATGCGGGGCTTAGAGAAGTGTGTGGAGACGTTGATCCGGCGGTTGCGCTTCGCTCCGCCGCCGGTTAGGCACATTTCATCCCTGCGGGATTAGGAAAGGGAACGATACAAAAAATAATTCCGCTGACATATTTACAAAATGACCCTAAATTAACAACCGGACTGTGAACACTGGGATGTTTTTTGGGGGAAAATCGAAAAAAAAGCAAAACACCCTTGTTGACTTTTTCTGTTGGTTTGTGTATAAATTTGGTTTGTTTTAACCGTATTACGTTTTAGTAATCGGTTGTTCCGGTACACGAAGCAACGGTTATTGCAATGCAACTTACCAAATAAGGAGCTGGATAATGAAAAACTTTGTAGAGAATCGCCTGATTTTATTGGAAAACACCTTACAGAATTGGGCGAAAAGTCCAATGTTAAAATGGAAAAGCCAGGAAAAGCAGGGGGGGGGGGGGTACTCTGTATTGGAGAGGTAAAAGGGATAATAGAATGTGTTCCCCTTCTCAACGTTTGTCTGTAAACTCCTTAACTCTTCTTTGTTCTTCACCATTCGGCTTTACGTTGGTCGAACTTCTTGTGGTGATGTCGATCATGGTTTTGCTTGTTGCGGTGAGCGTGCCGATGCTGAAACCGATGTTCAAATCACAAAAAACCAAAAACGCCGCCGAAACGGTTGCCGCTGCGCTGCAACGCGTCAGGTTCAAGGCAATGGAAGAACAGGAAACGTATGGAATTTCATTCGAGCCTTTCGATCCAGTGAACTATCAGAATGTTGTAGTACAAATGCGGCTCGTGAAAATGGGAACTCCGGTTCTCAATTCACAGGACATCCGTATCATAATCGCATCTGGTGTTATTAATTTCTGTGTTTACGATCAAGATCATGGTCAAGTGACGCGTAAAAACGACGATGGTGATCCCGATCCCGACACGAATTATTATTGGACAACAAATCCCAATACTTCAGCTAAAAAAACTGCTCGGGCGAACGCAAAGGACGAGTGGGATGCAAAGGTTCGAGGCGGTTATGAGATTCAACTTGCTCGTCAAGGGAAAGTTTATAAACTTGACTCTCCATCTAACCTTGCGTTTCCTTATCACTCTTTAACATTACCTGCAGATGTACCAGTACCACCACCCACGTATTTCAATAATGCATTGGAATACAACATAGTTCAACAGCCGCGTAGTACGTTGTCTCCGCCAGTGGTATTGCCGAAAGGCACTGTTGTTGATTTAAATTCAGGTTATTCCTCTGTACCCTTTGGGTATGGTCCTAGTTATGAGATACCTATTAATAGTGCTAATAAATATCTCTTGTTCACACCCAATGGTAACATTGATTATTTTCAAGGATATTATAAGCCTTGTTATGGCGGTTTGATTTATCTTTGTATCGGCGAATGGGAACGCGGCATTGGAGCTGCGGAAGACAACAAGGATAATATTCAAACCTTGACCAATTTTTGGGTAACACTTAATCCGAAAACGGGACAAGTTCGCATTACAGAAATGGCTCCGCATGATAATCCTGGACTAGGAACAGCATTGGAAAAAGCACGGAAATATGCTGCCGAACATTATGGAATCCATGAAGAGTAACGGCCGCCCGCCATCGTCTATTACCCAAACTATCTACTTTCTACTATCCGCTAATTTATTCATTTGCCTTTTGTGCCTTTTGCGAGGCTCAACCCATTTACAAAACTTTACTTCCGGTAGTCCTCATTTTGATGTTTCGCTTTTTGTGGTTTGGAACGCAGGCGTCCCGCCTGCATAAATAATCATGGTTCTGTGTGTAAATCAATGCGGGCGAGACACCCGCGTTCCTGCTGCGAAATTCCAAATTTTAT
>JAITBS010000225.1 GCA_031283515.1 Planctomycetaceae bacterium | reverse complement strand
ACCGACCTCATTGTTTATTCGTTTTCTTACTCATTTAATGAGGTAATGAGGTTGTTGTTTTATGATCACATTTGCTACTGAGGTTGTTTTGTTAGGAAAAATTAGGTGAAAATAAGGTTCGCAAGCGGATTATTACCAAAACGGTAGTACTCCGCATTGCGAACTCTCCACTCTCCACTATCAACTCTCAACTAAACGTGAATAGTTGTTTTTTTCGGAAGATATTGCCTGCTAGTGGCGTATAAGATTCCAATCAGAACACAGAAAAGATGACTTTCCCGATTGTACGACAACGCACAGTTATACAAACAATCAATAGTAATCGCAGTTGCAATAAATAGTCCCAGATACTTCCATACAAGAATATCATTTCGGAAATAATTAAAGAAAAATATCAGCCAAAACAAAAATAGAATCATACCAAGTAAACCAAATTCCACTACTATATTAATAAACTCATTATGCGGGTCAACACGATGGGTACTCGTTTTTGTCTTGACTTCTTGACGCCCTAAGTACATGCCGTAACCAATTATTGGTTTTTGGCAAATAGAAGGAAATATCTCTTTCCATAACATAAGCCGGTCGTGAGATTGGAAATTATCAGTATCGTTTATTATGTCTGATGTAAAACTTAAAATATCATTTACCGTTCTGTCTGCTTTCCGTTCAAAAACAGGGGACATACATTGAGCCACAACAATTGTTAAAACACAAAAGAGAATAGCCAATATCCCGCCTTTTTTCCAATTCCAACTCACAAGCAAAACGGAAATCGTACCAAGAAATGATAACTGAGCAGTTCGGGAAGGATTGATCCAAAATAGATAATAACAAACAAAACAAACAACTCCCCAACGTAATAACAAAAAACAAAATGTTAATACGTAACGCCGTTTCCGAAATGGAAAAAGTATGAAGTCGATGGGAGAGATTCGGGCGGCTTCTTTCATCGCAAGTAGAAAAGCAATCGGTAAAAAACGCCGTACCAAAGGAATATTTCTGGAAGTAAACGGAACACATATCCAAAGTCCCGTCCAAAGAACAAGTCCCATACCAAAACAAATTGTATTTCGGTAAAGATTGAGCGTACTTAGTTTGACAACTCTATAAGGTTCCGGTAATAAATCAGTACCGAAAAGCAACGCCAGAACCCAAAGCAAAACAATTGCAAGATTGATTGATGAAAAGACAGTATTCCGTGTTTCTTTTTTGAGCACGAGAGTGGCAATGATGAGTGAAAAGAAAAGCGGGTAATGTCCCCACCAATACCGTGTTGATTCGAGCAAGACTTTATAATCGCCGGTAATCAGCCAATCCCGAAAGATTCCTGAAAAAGTAAAGGCAATAAACGGCAAAGAAACTAAAATGAGCGAATTTTTTCTCACAAAATCAAAGCGTTCCCGCCAATGTCCCGAAAGGAACCAGAAAAGCAATATCAATAGAGAAAAAACATCCGTCACCGAAATCGAAATCGCAGCAACAATCGGATAACAAATTAACAATCGAATTGCCGCTCGATGAAAAAAATTTTGCCAATGCGGATGTTCATCTCCATAAAGAAAAGTGTTCATTAAAATATCCTTTTTTAATTGATTTTATTTGAAATAGTGTGTAATATTTCAGCAAAATTAGTATTTCTTCTTCACCTCGAAGGTGCGGCATTTTCATAACCGGAGGTCAAACAAAGCGCAACCTACGGTCAACACCTCGCCTCAACCTCGCCTGAAAAGCGAAACAAAACAATCAGAATCGTATAAAAAGTATAATTGAATATATCGGCAGATAGAATTTTGTACAACATTTTAAGCGACAATATTTTTTCGTATTTTGTGAGCTAAGGCGGGGATAATTTTTCTATCTTCACCGGCGATGTAATAACTTTCGCCGCCGTCGGCAACTGTTCGGGCGAGAATTGTTTTCCAGGGGCGGAAGTAATATCGCGGATCACTTTTGGGCGGTGTTTCGTGAATATCCTGCCCTTCGAGCGGTAAGACATCAATAACCGATGTTGTAAAATGGGCAATCTTTTCACGATGCCGATGTTTGACATTCCGTGACATTGCCAGCGCTTTGAGATAAACTTCGGGACCGATTGTTCGGCTGCCGAAGTTGTAAAAACAACCGCCTTCCAGATTCATAATGCTCTGGGTATAAATTAAAAAATCCGTGTAAGAAGCAGCACCGGCAGCCGCTCCGTCAAAAGTCGGCAACTCCTGATAAGCATCGCAGCCAAAAACAATATGAACAGTCGCCGGAATACCAAGTTTGTAGGCATTCCAAAGTAAACTGTTTTCGCGATAGGGAAAATGTTCTCGGTCAATCATCCGACCAACCGCTTCGCCAAAACCAATTCCATCGTGATAACCTTCTTTAATTGCCGTATTGAATTTTTCGCCGGTTTCCGTCCAAAGCCCGAATTGTCCGTTACCGACATTGCGTATAATATTTTCCATTGTTCCGCCGACCATTGCCAGTTCAAAATCCTGAAATGCGGCGGCTCCATTCAGGGCGTAATGAGTTACGTAACCTTCTTCCATGAGTTTAATGAGAACCGGACTGTTGCCGTTGTGAATTACCGAAGCACTAAGCATCCAGAGAACCGTACTTTCCCGCTCTTGGGCTTTGAGAATCCGGTCTGCCAAAATATCCAATAACGGATGTTCCGACAACACCGGAACATCAGGATCAACCATATTGGCTTGCGTAAAATCAGAAATCCGTTCGGTAATTGATTTCAATTTCAAACGGGAACGATCAAATAATGTAAACGGCATCGATAAACAGTTAACCGGTTGTAAAAAATAATAATATTGATTGAGAGGTTGCGGCTGGAAACAAGAACAGTCGTAATATGTTGACGGAATTTTTGTAAATATTTATTCTCTTGTAATCTACCGACTATCATTTTATTCACAAATATTTGTTTTTCAAGAGATTCAATTAATTTTCCTATTGTGATATTGCCGGAATCCTAAAACGGTTCGCAATACTGTAATCATTTGTGTAAACACCGAAAACAAACGTCAATTCTCGGCGGACGGAAATGGAGTGAAATCAAGTAGAATAACCTTTTATCGAAATTGTCTGTTGGAAATTAACCCAAGTTCCACAGTTAGAGGGCTGGAGTGCTTGATTTTCTAGGGTTGGGGGGTAAATTTCTTCACTACATTTGGTTTTAAAATTATTTTTTATTGAATTGTTTCGGGAGTTTTAATTTCAAATATTGAAGCAAAATTTGTTGATGTTCCGTTGGGCGAGTTATACATCGCTTTCTAATCTCAACAGCAGTCTTGGTCGGCAAAATTACATCAACAAGAGAGAGTTCTCCAAGTTCATCTAATACTCGTCGAGGCTCGTCGTCAAGTCCGGCACTCTTGACTAGTTGTCCAAGCACTTTCCATAAAACATACGAAATAAAACATACCAATATATGCGATAAAACTCGCTCCTCCTTCTGATGCCAAATCGGACGAATACGCAAATCGCTCTTTTCTATTCGGAACGCAGACTCTGCATCAGTTAATTGAATATACGCTTTCCATAATTCCTCCGCATTCCAATCCGT
>JAITBS010000206.1 GCA_031283515.1 Planctomycetaceae bacterium | reverse complement strand
AAATAAAAATTCCACTGATATATTACGATTTTGTTTATCGCTTGGAGTGATTCCGTTTTTTGTTCCTCCGTATGAAATGGGATTTCAAGCCAATATCGAAAGGTACAACAGACTATGGCAAAAAGGCGTGTGGGAACGATTCCATTTTAAAAATCGGAAGCAATAAATCGAGCAATCTCAACGTTATGTTGAAGCCTATCGCGATAAAAAATATGATTCTATTCAATCGGCACCAGACCGCTATGAAATTCCTGATAATTTTATTTTTCATTACGATAATTTGTTAAATGGACAAATATTTTTTATCAAACGAACCGACGAAAATGGAAGTGTCAATGTTTTAGTCCGAAGTTCCGTGTCTGATTTTTGCTAACTCCTTTTATCCATTCAACTTATCAAAAAATTGCATGGTTCAATCTGCCTACAGTGTAATGGTTTAGTGTGAGTGTTCGGGTTTTATGGTTTTAATTTATTTCAGTAATATTTCTTGAAAGGGAGTTGGTAAGGTTGTTGTGTTGAAGGTAATGTCTTTTTCGTTTGCCATTTGACAATCATTTTTACAAATGGTCGCAAGAGTATTCAGTATGGTTTGAAAACTTTGTACCCGTTCGGTAATCACCGTGATTTTTTCTTCGCCATTCGATTTTGTTTCGAGTTTAATTTTGTGGTTTCTTGCTTTTTTGGCAACAATTTTTTTATTTGGTTTTGCCGTCATAACCGGATGGCGGTTGGTTCTTGTTTCGCCGAGGTTTTCGTCACTAAAAAGATAAGGCGACCACACCCGCCGAAGATGGCACACCACATAATACGACAACATACAAATAAAAAAGTGTGCCCGAACACGTTTTTCTAAGCGGTGATGAATGGGACGGATATCCAGCAACGTCGTCTTGATCGTCCGAAAACTCTTTTCCACATCCGCAAGACGTTTGTAATCCCGCACCAATTCCGATGCCTTACGTTGTTCCGCCGGAATATTCGTCCGAATAACATAAAAACCATCAAGTTCCGATTCGTATTGAATAGATTTCGTGTTACGTTGAAACGAAAAGATGCCCTTCTCAATATTCGTTTCAAAGTGTTTCGCCACATGATATTTGTTAATCACACGACCAAGACGAATACCAATTTCCGTATCTGTTAATGAGTTGCCTTTTTCTGTTCGTTTTAAGAACTGTTGCGATAATTCGCTCAATATCTTTTCTGTTGCAACTAATAATTCTTCACGCTTGTTTTGCCGCCGTTTTTCAAGAAGCGGGTTATGACAAACGATAAGACGTTCATCAGGATAATCATCGGAAATAATCTCCGCCAAATGAGTTTCGTCCAGTAAAGAACGGTCAAAATGGTCGGATTCGAGCAAGCGGCGAATCGATTCACTCCGAAGTGCGGAAAGGTGACGAATACCAGGATATTTTTGTAATTGCTCTATTGGAACACCTGTCAACATTCCACGATCTCCAACTATTGTAACTTCTTGGAGACCAAATTGATGACGAATTTTTGAAACTTGATCAGGAATCGTTTTAGAATCATTGGTGTTACCAGGATAAGCGTGAATCGAAATAGGATTACCTTGCGAATCCGTCAGCAAACCATAAACAATAATTTTTTTACCGCTTTTACCGTCACGATTATAGCCCCATTGGGCAAGCGGACAACAGCCGCCTTCCACATAACTTGATGATATATCGTACAAAATCATCGACTGTTCGGACAAATGACGTTTCGCAAGTTTTTGTTCAATAAAACGTTGACGTTGGAGTAACCAATCCATCGCCTCGTAAAGACTATCCGCGTCTTCTTTTTCTGTGTCAATATTGAGTTCATCGGCAAGGGTTGTGTTGTTCCAGTCGCGGGTCGTACCAAGTTTCGAACGAGGAGCAATAATACGTTGAACAATCATGGCGAGAACAAGATTACGTTGGCGGGACGGTTCGGGGGAAAGGAACTTATCAAGACCGAGTTGATGAATAGCGGTGAGAACCGCCTCAACATGACCGTGCGGACGCGAATGGGTGATATGAATAGCGGATTGAGCTGGAACGAGGTCAACTCCTTTTAAGAGTTGATTGATTCGGGCGATTTTCTCAATACCGAGCGAAGTAATATTACCGATGGTACGACTTTTAACTTTGCCGCCTTCACGATACGATTCGCGAAGGAGGTAAGTCGCTGAGGAACCATGATTGGGAATCTTTGCTACATACATGCCTAAATTATAATAAATCTAAATTATATGTCAATAGACTTTGAATATTTTTACATGCCTACATCTTTTTGAAGAAAATTTGACCTATCTACTGCAAGCTTAAAGATTTACGTTAAAAAATTAACCAATTTTATTAGGAAATTCGGTTTAAAATTCTGTCTTTCAGACAGATGCTTGTTACTTGTGCGAGTCCGCAGGTCGATGACCTGCGGTTATGAAAATCTCACCCCTTCGAGGTGAATAGCGAAAAATAAAAAACTTATTACAATATAAGTTAATTGTTGTGCAAATTTAAGATTATAGTTATGATTACCCAAAGTATAGTCATAAATAAATCTGCGTAATCTGCGGATAAATTTATTCGGAATAAAAATCTGTTGAAATATTACGGATTTTGAGAAAAAACCTTTAACCCTTTTTAGGAGTTTTACCATGCTGTATCAATTAAACCGATTGTTTGTGCCGATTCTTTTTTTGTGTTACACCGTTTTGGCTTCAACAATTTCATTGGCTTACACAACTTATCAAACATCGGAAGGTCCTCTAAAATTGTATTTCGGCGAACCGGAAAAAATTGTGAAAAGCGAAACGATTACGGAAATTGACAAGCCGTTGACAATTAAGGCAACATTTGAAAATTCGTCAGACTC
>JAITBS010000079.1 GCA_031283515.1 Planctomycetaceae bacterium | reverse complement strand
CTCCTGTCTTGCAATGAGCGGGGTGATGTGTTAAACTCTTGCCTTTTGACCGGTACACTGTTAATGATAACCGGTCATTGTTTGTTTCAAACTCAATTTCCCAAGGAGAAGAACTTATGACTACACGACGTGAAATGTTACGTAATACCGCAATGCTTAGCGGTGCAGCCCTGCTTGGTTCTCAGATGTTGACTTCCGCTCCGGCTCAGGAAGAAAACCCCAATCAAAACCAAATCTATGCCGTCATCCTCGGATGGAAAATCGGTCCGCAAATCTACTCATTTAACCGATTTCCGTTTGATGAAGCAATTAAAAAAGTTCAAGCTTGCGGTGTTGCAAGTTTTGAACTGTTTAGCGGTCAAAAATTGTCGAAAGACTCCAATGTCAAAATTGGTCCCGATTTACTCAAACCAGAAAATAAAGACGCCTTCAAAAAATTCCGCGAACTACTCGCCGAAAATGAATGTGTTCCGCACGCCATGGGTGTTTGTCCGGGTAATCGGGAACATTTTGATTTTGCCGCCGCAGTCGGTATCTCCGTACTCAACTGCGAACCCGGATTCGATCAATTGGCAAATGTCAATAAATTAGCCGAAGAATACCGTATCAATGTCGGACTTCACAATCATCCCAAATCCTCCATCTATTGGGATCCGCAAATTGTTCTCGATCATCTCAAGGATTGCAGCACTCGACTCGGAGCCTGTTGTGATACTGGACATTGGTACCGAAGCGGACTTGACCCTCTGGAATGCGTTCGGAAATTCAAAGGTCGAATCGTCAGTTTTCATATCAAAGACCTCAATGAACAAAAACGTGATGTGCCTCTCGGTCAAGGTGTTTGCAAAATCGGTGATATCTTGAAAGAATGCGCTGCACAACAAGTGAATGCGCCCTTCTCGATTGAGTACGAATCCGATTGGGATAACAACCAACCCTTCGTCGCCGAAGGTGTCCGGTTCTTCCGAAAAACCGCTAAAACTATCGTACAGGAATCGTAAAAAAAATAAACTGTACCAAAAAACCGCTTTCTTCAGGAAATAGAACCAAACCAGTGTACAATGCGTGTTCGGTTCACCACTTCCTGAGGACAGCGGTTTTTCGTTGTCCTTCTCGTTCGTCCGGTGTCGGGGAATGATAACTCTTCACTCTCGGCAATCTGTTGGCGTTTTATGATAAGATTAACAATTTCAATTCGTCATTGTATAATCGTTAAAGTTTTCCTAATCGCTCATTTTTCCTGATGATTTGGGTTGATTATGCCGATTAATAGGGAAGGTAACTTATTTTTGTTTTGTATTGAACCGGAAAATTTTCAGAAAATCCAGATGACTATTTTCAAAAAAGTGCTGTGTGTCGGTATTTTTGTTCTGACGTTAACGGTTTTGATGCGTTCCGAAGTTTTAGCGGGACCGATTGATTTCTTCAAAAATCTCTATAAAAATGTTGAGGCGGATCCGAGTAAGGAATATCGTTTATCGGAGTTGAACGGACCGACAATGATTCTGGTAACGACGTTTGCAGGCGTCAATGGACGGCGTGAAGCGAATGCTCTTGTTTTTGAGTTACGCAAGAATTACAAATACAAGGCTTATATTTATGAGCAAACATTTGTCCACGACTTGAAACAAGATGAAAAACAACCGCAAAATCCGTATGCACGGCCGCGGAGATACCAAAAAACCGGATCACAATCGGCATTTGCTGTTTTGGTTGGGGATTTTCAGTCCTTTGACGATCTTGATTTCCAAAAAACGCTCAAGGAAATTAAACAATCGTACCCTGAGTGTATGAAGGCGAACCAATCCACCTCTCAGAATTACAAAGTTTGGCGAAATAACTCTGCGACGGTCAATGGGAAGGGACCGCTTTATATGGCGTTTGGGGTGATCAATCCGATGTTGCCGCCTGAAAATCAACAGGGAACGGTTGATAAACTGGTGGAGACGCTCAATGCCAATTCTCTTTATTCCCTTTTGCGATGTCCGCGGCGTTATACTGTTCGAATTGCGACATTTACCGGAAAAATTATTATTCGGCAAGACGAGATTAGAGAGATTGAATCTGGTAAAAAACTTTTTTCGGTTGGCAAGACTTCTGAATTGGAGATTGCCGGCAAAGCGGCGTCGCAACTGTGTAAAGTGTTACGGGAGCAAGGCGTGGAAGCGTATGAATTTCATGATCGGTTTGCCAGTTTCGTAACGATTGGGAGTTTTGATTCGTATGGTCAGGAACTGCCGAATGGCATGATCGAGCTTCAGCCGGAAATTGCCAAAATTATGGAGCGGTTTCAAGGTAAACCGGCAACACAAGGTGTTCAACCGGGGACAATTGCTCATGAACCGGTACGAATTGCCGGAATCGAGTGCGATGTACAACCAATGATTATCGAAGTTCCACGAAAAGGACGTCCGGTAACTCAATGAGTTTGATTAGATCTTTCAAATAAAAATTCAATTAAAATATCTCTTACATTCTTAACCCAATATCTTGTAATATATCAGTGGGGTATCTCTAAAAATTCATTTTTTTGGTACAGGTTGTTGAATTTTGTTTTTTTGTTAGGATAACGTAGCTTGTGTGTTATTTTTTCCGAGCGTTGGTATTTACGTTTTGGCGTTGGTGTTAATTTTTTGTTTCCGCCGACATTTAATTCACTTATTAGCGTATGGGAACTTCTAAAAACCTATTTTTTACCCCAAAATATTCTCAAGTATTTATTTTTAAGGACGCGACATTTGAGAAACAATGTTTTTAGAAGTTCCCGCAAGTTATTAGAGCAAAATTTTGGCAAGAAAATAGGTAACATTCGTTATAAAAAATGGAAAATCTTTAATTTTTAAAGATTTCCCCCCTTGTAAGACGACTTTATTCCGTTACTTATCAATCTGCGATTTGTTTTTTTGCCATGTTGTTCAGCGGCAAACGATTGGCGGTTATTTCAAAGAAACCTTACACAATAAGGAACACAACTATGAAAAAATTTGTAGTAAATCACTTGATTTCAGTAAAAAATTTGGTGAAAAGCCAAATGTTAAAATGGGAAAAACAAAAGGTGGGGGGATGGGGTAATTGGGGCAATATTACTGCTAAACTACTTTCTTTTCGGCAAGTTGTTAATGCAGCGGTTTTACTTTTGTTCTCTTTGTTTCTAACTAACTTATCTGTTTCTTTTGCAACAGAAACTCCGCTCGGTTGGTTTTCATTTCCGATACACTGGAATGATACAACATCTGGTACTGCGACTGATATTTCCTTTTTGAATGAAAAACCAGCCGGTAAAAATGGACGTATCATTGTTAAAAGAGATAAGTTTATTGAATCGGAAACTGGCAAAACTATCCGTTTTATCGGAATCAATATGGGCGGCGATGTTGCGTTTCCGAAAAAAGAAGACGGTGAAAAATTTGCAGCTCATCTAGCCAAAGCGGGGGTCAACGTAATCCGATTTCATAATCTTGATGGTGAAAATCCGGTCAAAACACTAATTGATACCAAACAGCCTGATACACAACACTTCAACGAAGAACATCTTGACCGTTTTTTCTATTTCATCTCTGAATGCAAAAAAAACGGCATCTATTCGAATATTAATTTGCGTGTTATGCGTAGTCTTGTTCCCGGTGATGGTGTTCCTGAATGGAAAAATCAACCGTATCCGCTCAAGAAAATTAATCGGTTCAGTCCGCGATGGATTGAGTTACAAAAAAAGTGGGCGAAAGACCTGCTAACTCGCAAAAATCCTTATACTGGTATGACCTTAGCTGAAGACCCGGCTGTATTGGTCGTTGAGCTGGATAACGAAAATTCGATTTTAGAAAACGGTACAGAATTTTATACGCAGATACCGGAATTTTATCAAGAAGAATTACGTGTTTTATGGAACCAGTGGTTAAAAAACCGTTACAAAACGGATGATATGTTAGCTGCTGCGTGGAAACCTGCAAGTCTTAGCATGGAAACACTATTGAACAAAAATTCTGAATGGAATCTTGAACGGCATGGTACGGAAATTAAATTGATTCGATCTAATATTAGCGGAGTGATGCCGGATATTGAAGTTGAAGTTGGTAAGGGCGGCAGTCAAGATTGGCATGTACAAGTTCAATTACTCGGTCTTACATTGGAGAATGGTGAAGATTATACACTCAGTTTTAAGATTCGCTCGTCTGTACCAAACAATTCAAGGCTTGGCGTTCAGTGGCAAATCGATAATTGGCGTTCAAACGGTCTAACTGCTTATTACAAGACAGATAATCAGTGGCATAATTACACTTTTTCATTTATTGCCAGAGATACGATCAAAGACAAAACGCGAATTGCCTTCTTTGTCGGTGGTAAGTCAAATAATAAAATTGAAATTGCTGATGTCAAAATGGTCAAAGGCAATCCCAATGCCGGTCTTCAACCGGAAGAAAGTCTGGAAACCCAAAATATCCCGTTACCCCAAAGTGGTGGTAAATTACGGCTACATGACTTATTACAATTTATGGTTGATCTTGACAAGGCTTTTGCCCAAACAATGCGGGATTATCTTAAAAATGAGATAAAAGTACAAAGTTTAATTATTGATAGTCAAATTGATTATGGCGGTGTTAGCGGCATGAATCGCGAATCTGATATGGATTTTGTCGATGCACACGCCTATTGGGAGCATCCTGATTTTATTGGTGTTCCTTGGGATTTTAGTATGGGGAATTGGCGTATCGGTAATTCCTCGCAACTTCGCGCAATGGCAAGAACAAAACATACCTGCCTCCAACTTTTAGGAGAACGCCGTATTGACGGAAAACCGTTTTCCGTTTCGGAATATGATTGTCCTTTCCCAAGTGATTTTGCAACGGAAATGATGCCGTTTTTAACGGTTATTGCAAGTTTGCAGGACTGGGATGCTTTATATACTTTCTGCGCTGGTCCTTATGGAAGTTACGGTTCTTCGGATGTAATTTCCGGTTCTTTCGATAATACAAATCACCCTGGCAAATTTGGTTTTTTTCCTGCAGCGGCTCTTGCTTATCGTACCGGAGCGTTTTCACCACTTCCTAATATTATAACGCTAAAGCTTCCTCAAAAACCTTGGAATTCTTTCTTTCGTATTCAACCTGTATGGGAACAAACTCTTGGTCGTTATCCAGATATTCTTAATGAACGTTCAACAGTTTCACCAATTTATCTTGACGAAACAACATCACCTCAAATCCAATTGACAACAGATTCAAAGAAGACACAACCAAGTGTAACTGTTCGTAATATTTTTGGACTTAGTTTCTTATTGGGAAACTCTCCGACATGTGTTGTTTTATCAGGTCCTTTTGGAGGCGGTTCTATTGGTGTTGGACCACTTAATCTTAATTTTGACGAATTTGAAGGTAATTTTGGTGCGGTTATGTTAAATAGCCTTGACGGAATTGAGATTGAAAATTCAGAACGAATACTGTTGACAATCGGTGGGCGTTTCGAAAACAGTAAGATGGTTTGGAATGTAGAACGAAATTGTACTGGTATCAATCCTGGTGAACCGCCTGTTATTGGTACAAGTCTTCATGGACGAATAGAAATCAAAACATCGGGAACAAGAAAAGTTTATGCACTGGATGCTACGGGAACCCGAAAACACAATATTGTTTCAGAATGGAAAGAGGGCATTCTTTCTTTTTTCATTCTGCCTGAATATCAAACTCTTTATTATGAAATTGTACGATAAGTATTTCACTTTAACACGAAAGGAACTTAGTATGAAATGTAAAATTGGATTTACATTAGTTGAACTTTTAGTTGTGATTGCGATTATTGGTGTTCTTATTGCTCTTCTGTTGCCGGCAATTCAGGCGGCACGAGAAGCCGCAAGACGGATGCAATGTACCGATCACTTAAAACAACTTGGAATTGCGATACACAATTTCCATGACACACGGCAGGCTCTTCCGCCTACCAACATTAACTTGACACCCAATGGAGAAGGGACATTTTCTTTTTGGACCTTCATTTATCCCTACATCGAACATTCTGCGTTACAGTCACGACTTGAAAGTTTGACCTTAACCGATGGAAATGTCATTGGTTATGGCGCGTGTGTGACCAAAGATGCACGTGGATGGTGGGAGGGAAAAACAACTTATCTCAATGCGGCAACAACGTTTCAAGATGCAGATCGAAATGGGTTCGGGTCTGTGTCCATTTACGTTTGTCCTTCCCGACGTGGGGCAGGTCAGCATTATATTAGTATTTTTACCAATGGAGACCCAACATCAAATTCCCAATATCTCTCATCCGGTCCATTAAGCGATTACGCTGTTGTGATGCTTTATGATCCGCCGGCTGATATTGATAATCCACCTACAACAGGTTTTGGGGGTAGTGATTGGTCGAATGGGTTATATACTGATTCGACTAATCAAGATAAAATTCTTGGACCATTTACGATGGCACCTTACAGTGGGACTTTATCTCCTTGGCGTATGAACTTGAAAAATTATACTCCAGTAACAACGATGGCAAGATGGCAAGATGGATCAAGTAACCAATTACTTATTGGTGAAAAACATATTCCTCTTGGCAGATTACTGTCATGCGATGATACTGATATCGGAAGACATGCTGATTGTGGTATTTTCTTTGCTGGTGGTGGGCGGCAAGCAACTGCTGCTGCATTCCGTTGTGCCATGTATTGGGAAAGCGGAGGAGGTGAAGCGTTTGGATTATCTCAAGCTGCTTACGATCCAACAGCAGGACGTATTACCCAAATTTATGGTTTTGGAAGTTGGCATCTGGGAATTTGTAATTTCGTGCTTGGTGATGGTTCTGTACATGGACTGAATGTTACAACTCCTAAAAAAATGTTAGCCAAATTCGCTCATGTCTGTGATGGAAGCACAATTACATTACCTTAATTTTCATGGTAATCATTGTACTACTAATTTCTAAAATCGTGAAAAAATTCATGGTGAATGAACATCAAAGTGATACAAGTTTTTTTGTAACAGTTTACTGTAATAATTAAAAAGTAAGCGATGTTTCGCCAAAACATCACGTCGACATACTTGCTGGTAATAAATTAGATTAACACCAAAAATTTTGTTGCGTTATATTTTGGTGTTTGATTACAATTCGTAAACAAGCTACAAATCGGTTATTGCCGACGTAACTTTTGTAGCGAAAAATTACTTACCTTCGTTTTTTAATGGAGGCGTTACCGCATTAGGTTTAACAGGATAAATCGCAGCCGGAATCAATTGTGATTTATGTATAATTTTCGTATGTATCTTAATCCAATTTATATTTATGAACAAATATAGACTTATTGTTTTGTTTTTTCTAGTGGCTTGTATTTTTTCAGGTTGTACTAAAAACTATCCTTTACAAGGACGTGTAACTTTTTCTGATGATGGTTCGCCGCTTGAAGTTGGATTCGTTAATTTTGAGAATGAAAAAGGATTTGCTCGGGGCGAAATCAAAAAAGGCGGATATTACAATGTCGGTTATGTTGATGTTGCAGATGGGCTACCGCCTGGAATTTACAATATTTATATTTCCGCAGCAGTTATTGAAAACCCATCAAATCGGAATCAGACAATTATGTTGGTTGATCCGAAACAATGTCGTAGTGATACTTCTGGATGGACATTGAAAATTGATGGTTCAACACGGACATATAACATCCAAGTCAATCGTCCTCCAAAGTAATGATTTCTTTTCTATAGGTTTGCACTGTATATTTCTTGCGGTCATTCCATTGATATTTCGTAACCGTTCGCGGTAATTTTTATTTTTTTACGTACCTTTATCGTGGTCATTTTATGTTTTGATATTTTTTTACTTTTGTAAGATATTGGGCGGAGGTAGTCCCTTGAGGAATGAGGCAACACAACTTTGCAAGAAGGTCATGGCATTTTTTGTAACCGTTCATGGTTTTTTAAATTCGGAATGTATTTTTGGCGTAACAGTTCGTATTTTAATTTTTATATTGGTTTTGTTTGTTTTCTTTTTTATAGTTACAATTCGCATATGGACCTGAAAATTGAAAACAAACAATTATTGGAAATTATTTGCGAACTTTTTTATTTGGTCGAACAACTCAATTCAGATATTGAGAAATACAAAGCCAAAATAGAAAAGCTCGCGGCTGAAAATACGTCTCTGAAATCAGAAAATGAGTTGTTGAAATCTAAAATCGGCAAGCTTGAAAAAAATTCTAGCAACTCCTCAAAACCTGCATCCTCTGATATTGTTAAACTGGCATCTACTTCGTCTCATTCGAGTCGTCGTCGTAAACGTAAATGCGGCGCACAGGAAGGTCATAAATGACATCTTCGTCAACCATTCGCCCCAGAGCAAGTCGATTAATACGCGAGGTGAAATTTCTTGCTGAGTACAAAGGCAATAAAACTACGTCGAACTATGGCAAGCGTTTGTTGAAACAGATTCGGTTGATGTTTTCAACGATTCATCAACGAGACGAGCTTTCATATCGTTCTTGGATTCGTCGAATGAATAAACACAAACGTGCAATTCTTGGAACATCGCAACGAAAAATACCCGACAACAAAGACGCCATAAATCTTGCCCAACGATTGAGAGATTGGAACGAGGAGTATTTTTTGTTTATTCGTTCTGGTTTATTTCCGACCAACAATCTTGCGGAACAAACGATTCGTCAAGTCGTATTGGATCGAAGAATAACACAAGGAACAAAAGACGAAAAAGGCAATTTTTGGCA
>JAITBS010000044.1 GCA_031283515.1 Planctomycetaceae bacterium | reverse complement strand
CAACTGGTTTTTGGTAATTGTCAACTGGTTTTTGTCAATTGCCAACTGGTTTTTGCCAATTGTCAACTGGTTTTTACTAATTGCCAACTGGTTTTTGTCAATTGTCAACTGGTTTTTGTCAATTGCCAACTGGTTTTTGTCAATTGCCAACTGGTTTTTGTTAATTGCCAACTGGTTTTTGGTAATTGTCAACTGGTTTTTACCAATTGCCAACTGGTTTTTGCCGGCTGTAAACAGGGACAAGTCGGCTTTCGCCGTATTGTTTAAAACCTTTCGGCGAAAGGTTGACTACCCGCCGAAAGGTTGACACCCCGATTCAGTAAGTAGGCGGTGTTTCACTGAAAGGTCGGTTAGCGTAAAAGAAGAGGACGAATGAATAGATGTCAAAAATCGACACGGAAAAAGGAATGCTCCCGTATCTTGTATTTATTCAGTAGCGTCATGGTTTCGTTGAAATACCGTAATATTTTTGAAGAACGCAAAAGGGCGAGACATTCCTCGTCCTATTAAAGATGTTTCAATTACATTACGTTATCGCCATGCGAGATTGACAATTTCGTTGTGTTTTGGATGTTCCGGATCAATAGAACGCAGGGTCAATGACATTCCGTTGTCTTTTAAGGTCAATAAAACCCATGCGAAGGGTTGGCTTTGGTCGAATCGCCATGCGGTTGCGGGAATATTGATCATGTGAATACCGTTCACCCGAAGAGTTTTCCAAGTATGGGTATGCCCGTAAAAATACGCCTTAACCTGTTTACGTTCCCGAATTTGTTCGAAAAATACGGCTGTATCTTGGAGGGCACCGGAAGCTTTAACAATGTTTCCAGAATAATCGGGATTATGATGTCCAACAAGAATTGCCGGTTTATCTTTATGAGAATCCAGTTCATCGGTCAACCATTGAAGTTGTTCTTCGCCGAAAAGACCGGGTGTATGGTTTGTTTTTTCCAAAGAATCAAGAAGGAAAAAATTAACTTTTGGTGTTTCAACAATTGAATGAAGCCGAGAGGGAATTATTGGCGGTGTATTTGTTGCGGTTGATTGGGCAACAGCGTTGAGAAATACGTGCCTGTTATCGTGATTACCCATCACAAAATGAACCGGTAAACCTTTTTCACGAAACGGCATAAATTCTTCGAAAAGTGTTTTGTAATCACCCGGCAAACCGTGTAAATAAACACAATCACCGCTCACAATAACACCGCATGGTTTGCCGATTTCTCCGGAAAGAATATCAGTACGGATTTTGGAGAGATGTTCAACGGGATTGATTGAAGGAGTTCCGCCGGTTTGGTTACGGTTTTCGGGGATATGGGTATCGGAAAGAAACGCCCAAACATCTTGTGATTGCCTTTCATCCGGTTCGGCACTCCAAACCGGATGGAATAATAATGCCGCCGCTCCACTTATTGTTCCTGTTATAAAATGACGGCGGTTTATCGGAGGTAATGTAATCGGCATAATGTAAATTCCTTGCTTTCACTAAAATCAAGAATCGCGGATTTTTTATGTTTAACGAAACAATAGGGAAATATTGAAATGCCGTATTAGTCGCCGTGCCGGACAACAACTTCATCAAGAGATTTACGTTGGGCTTTGGCTCGGCTATGCGCCAGGAATGCGTTAATGTGTTTTTCAAAAAATTCCGCAATGCCCTGAATCAGTACAAAAAGTACCGGAGTTACATAAACACCGACCATCGTTTCCATGAGCAGACCGCCGAACACGCCGTTGCCGATGGCGTTGCGGGAATTACCGCCTGCTCCGTCCGCCCAAACTAACGGCAACACCCCCAAAATAAACGCAAACGATGTCATAAAAATCGGACGTAACCGTAATCGCCCCGCCTCATAAGCCGATTGAACCAACGGCGTACCATGTTCCCGGCGCTCCTTAGCAAATTCCGTAATAAGAATCGCATTCTTTGCCGACAAACCAACCATCATTAATAAACCAACTTGTGTGTACAAATTAATCTCCGGCATTTTACCGGCATGAAGAGCAAATAACGTCACAGCAGTAAGTGCTCCGGCAACCCCCAATGGAACCGCCATCATAATAATCAACGGCGACGCCCAACTCTCATATTGAGCCGCCAGTATCAAAAATGCAAACAAAACCGAAACCGCAAAGAAAATCGCCGTTTGATGACCAACCCGCTTTTCCTGAAACGTAATTCCCGTCCAGTCAAAACTAAAACCATCCGGCAATGTCTGACTCAATTCCTCCATCTTCTCAATCCCTTCACTGGTACTCCGGTCAGGACGAACAATTCCCGTAAACTGAGCACTCGGGAACATGTTGTAACGAGTCAGCAATTGAGGTCCCGCAACTTCTTTCACTGTTGTAAACGCCTCCAACGGAACCATTGTACCAATATTGTTCTTCACCTTGATGCGAAGAATATCCGAAACATTGTCCCGATATTCGCCTTTCGCCTGAACATTAACTCGATACGTCCGCCCAAAAACATTGAAATCATTAATGTACGCCGCACCAAGATAAGATTGCAACGCCGCAAAAACCTCACTCAAACTCAGTCCCATGCGTTTCGCCTTGTCACGGTCAATGTCCAGAAATAAACGCGGCGCACTCGGATTAAACGGCGTTATCGCCGCAACAATCGGATTCATATCTACCGCTTTTTGTTTCAAATCGTCCATCACCGCAGCAATCGTATTCGCCCCGACTCCGCGTTCATCAAGAAGAACATACGAAACTCCCGTCGATATTCCAAGACCCTGAATCGGCGGCGGTGTAAACATCTGGAATTGCGCTTCAGGAATCAGGTTAAGACCCTTTTGTAACCTCGCTTGAATCGCAGGAATTTTCAAACCTTCATCCCGTCGATCTTTCCACGCTTGAAGCGGCATAATCACCATGCCAAGATTGGAACCCTGACCGCCAACAAAAGAAAATCCGTTAATATACATGGCAGATTTAATACCGCCGCGCTCAACATAAGTTTTTTTCTTGTCCCAAAACCGTTCATAAAGTTTTATTGCAAGATTGCGTTTGTTGTAATCTTCACTGCGTTTGGTTTTTTGTTGCGCCGTAACCAACCGTTCAACACGGGTCAATACTTCGGCAGTACGTTCCTGTGATGCGCCTTCAGGAAGTTTCACTTCCATAAAAATAACTCCCTGATCTTCGTCCGGCAAAAAACCCGAAGGAAGATGAGTTACCGCCCAAAGCAATAATCCAATTAAACCAACCCAAAGCAGAAAAATAAGCGGTGAAACAAAAATCATTGATTTGACTGTTTTCAGATAAATTGCTCCGAAACCGTCAAAGAAATAGTTGAAGATTCGGAAAGCAATAAACCGCCGGTTTTTCGGAACGGACGGACGAAGTAAAATCGCACACAACGCCGGTGCTAATGTTACTCCGCAAATTCCTGAAATCCCAACCGCACCGGCAATTGTCAAAGCAAACTGTTTATAAAGTTGTCCGACAATTCCTTCCATCATCGCCGTCGGAATAAAGACCGCCATCATCACAAGAACCGTCGCCACAACCGGTCCAATGACTTGAAGCATTGATTTTTTCGCCGCCGTATGCGGGTCAAGATGCTCTTCATCAATAATTCGTTGCGTATTTTCAACAACAACAATCGCATCGTCAACAACAATACCAATAACAAGAATTAAACCAAACAACGTCATGGTGTTAATCGAAAATCCGAAAATATTCATAAGGAAAAATGTTCCGATAATCGAAACCGGAATCGTCAATGTCGGAATCAATGCTGCCCGCCAATCCTGAAGAAATATAAAAACCGTAAAAACAACAAAGCAAACACAAAGAACTAATGTTTCTAAAAATTCATCGACCGTTGCCTGAATAAAATCGGTGGCATTAAACGGAATCGCGTATTCCAAACCGCTCCGTTCAATTGATTCTTTGATGGATGCCATCATATTGACCACATTGGCGGAAACTTCCAATGCGTTCGCACCGGCACGCGGAGCAATCGCCATACCGGTTGCCATTTTTCCGTTGTACCGAGCTTCTCCTGAATAATCCGCTGCGCCCAACTCAATAAGGGCAACATCTTTCAAACGCAAAACACCGCCGCCGGAATCGTTACGAAGAATGATATTCTCAAACTGCGAAACATCTTGAAGCCGTCCCAATGTTACAATAGCCAAGTTAGTTTGAATACCTTCGGGAACCGGTTCCAGACCAATTCGTCCGGCAGCAACCTGAACATTTTGCTCCTGAATGGCGGCGCGAACTTCCTGAACAGAAATTCCGCGTGCCGACATAGTGTCTTCGTCAAGCCAAATACGCATACTAAACTGACGGCGATCAAACATCATCACTTCGCCAACTCCCTTGACTCGAGCCAAACGGTCTTTCAAATAAAGTGATGCGTAATTCGCAAGATATTGACCGCTTTTTGTTCCTTGCTGTTGATTACCGTTTGCCTGGTTCGCCGCCAACGCACCGGAAATACCCATACCATGAGATGACGTTGAGGAAGAGGTTGAGGATTCGGTTGGCGGTTCGGTAATGTCCGGTATTTTTTCAAACAGATTGACAAAACAAATAAAATTCGTCGCCCGCTTATCAACCCGAACTCCTAAACGCCGAACTTCATCCGGCAAAAGCGGTTCCGCCGCCTTCACTCGGTTCTGAACAAGAACCGACGCAATATCAGGATTCGTCCCAACTTCAAACGATACCGTAATTCGCAACGAACCGTCGCTGGTACATTGCGAATCCATGTAAATCATGTTATCAACTCCATTGAGTTGCTCCTCCAACGGAATCGCCACCGCATTCGCAACATCTTCCGCACTGGCTCCGGGATACGTCGCCGAAATGGAAATCGTCGGCGGTACAATGTCAGGAAACTGCTCCACCGGTAACGACATATACGATACCGCTCCAAGCAACGTAATAACCAAACAAACAACACAAGCAAAAATCGGACGATCAATAAAAAAATGGGAAAACATGTTTCAATATTGTTTGACACGCTGTGTAACAACGCACAAAGTTTTAAGTTAAGTGTTACTAATTGGTAAGTATGAACGGCATCTTTCAAATACGCTCATAAAATAAGTTGTTCAAGTATTGGCTAAGATAAGTTAATTTCACACGTTCATTAGTTTTCTTCAATGTTGCAAGTTACCTTCAGTTGTATATTCTGTAATAATTTCCAAACCGGGAATATTTTCAAAATCTCGTGCGTTATGCGTCAACAACGGACAACCAAATGCTAATGCTGTTGCGGCAATCCACGCATCCTGAATCGAAATCGGTTGATGTTGACGAGCCGTCATCACAAACGCAAACCATACGATAATCGAATCATCCGAATGAATAATAGTATAATTTTCTGTAATTGTCTTTCTTAATTGTTCTTTTTTATGATTACTCCAGTTTCGTCGAATGGCACCATAATACAACTCTCCGATAGATTGAAAAGAAAGCAAACATTCATACGTTTTCAAATATCTTGCATACGAAACCGCTAACGTGTGATGGTTGAAATCATACGAAAAAATACAAGTATCAACAACAATCGGAAGTTTCATTCTTGTTCGTATCCTCCATTATTTTTCCGTATTTGTAATAGCAGTACTCATTCGTTGTGCTTCCAACTCTTTGCTTATACGCCGACTTTCTTTAAGAACAAACATAAATTCATTAAATTCTTCGTCACTCAACGGAGGTTCACGGTTTATAGTTGCTTTTTTTGCTTGCTTTTGTTGTTTTTGTAAGTTGATTATTTCTTCCAATGGTTTTACCAAACCGCGTTCAACATACCAGTTACGAATTGTTCTTTGTTCTTCCGGTGAATAAGCACGAAGAACTCCGTTTTCCCAATCCGGTACCGGACACGGAATCTCAGCCGGAAAATGAACATCAAACGATGTACCGGAAAAGGAATGTAATTGAGTCATCGTTCACTTTTTCTCCAATAAATATTTTGTATCTATGCAGTAAAATAATTACAATATTTTTAATTTTTAGTTGTATATTCTGTAATAATTTCCAAACCGGGAATATTTTCAAAATCTCGTGCGTTATGTGTCAACAACGGACAACTCAATGCCAATGCTGTTGCGGCAATCCATGCATCCTGAATCGAAATCGGTTGATTTTTACGAATTACACGAATTTTAGCACATAATTCAATAATCCAAGGATCAACATAAAAAACTTTATAT
Source organism: Planctomycetaceae bacterium (assembly GCA_031283515.1). GTDB lineage: Bacteria > Planctomycetota > Planctomycetia > Pirellulales > Thermoguttaceae > WRKP01. The sequence continues at coordinate 683 of JAITBS010000044.1, read as the reverse complement.
TTATCCGTAATCTCCTTTCTTAACTCATTAAATCGTCGTGTTCCCCAACGATTTTTATGAGCACCAAAAAGTAACTCCTCAACAGTTTGAAATGAAAGAAAGCAATCTCGATCCAATAAATGTTTCTCATAGTGTTCGGCTAATGAGTGCTGATTGATATGATAGGAAACAATACAAGTATCAACCAGAATAGGCGTTTTCATTATTCTTTCTTCTATAATATTTTTGTTCTATTCAATATTCCTTTCCCCTTCATAACTTTTTTGCCGACTTTCCTCTAATGTTACCAAAAATTGTTCGGAATCTTCCGGCGTAGGGAAAAGAATTTTTGAGCGTTCTTTTGTATGAATGATTTTATCAATAGTCATCGGTTTCGGTTGCCCGATTATTTCTTCCAATGGTTTTACCAAACCGCGTTCAACATACCAGTTACGAATTTGTTTTTGTTCTTCTTGAGAATAAGCACGGAGAACTCCGTTTTCCCAATCCGGTACCGGACACGGAATCTCCGCCGGAAAATGAACATCAAACGGCGTACCGGAAAAGGAATGTAATTGAGTCATCGGTGATTTTCCGTTCTGATATATTTTTTGTGTGAATAGTTACTCAAGTTATTTGATTTTACGGTTGGGAATCGGAAGTGGAATTATTTTCCTGTGGTTCGGAAACGGCGTCCGTTTTTG
>JAITBS010000361.1 GCA_031283515.1 Planctomycetaceae bacterium | reverse complement strand
TACAAAAATAATAATTCCACTGATATATTAGTCTTTTAATAATTGCCGGTTTTACAATTGTGATCGTTCCGTTTTGCCTTTCAGGCAATGTTGAGGTGAGGTGCTGACCGTAGGTCGCGATTCGCTTGACCTACGGTTATGAAAATGGTACCCCTTGCGGGGTGAAAAATAAAATTTTCTCCGAATAGTGATAAATATGATCACTACTGAATAGATACCTTTACTTTCAATGTTTTATTGTCTTGTTGTTCGCGAGGAGACCCGATGTTATGAGGGGCGATCCAATGCGGTAAGACCGGAAAACATAATTTGTTTTCGGCACCAAGGATAAAACATAACCGGTATTTTAACCATTTTGAGTAAGAGTTGCCACCGTAACAAACGGAGATTTTTACGGTAAGCATCAAGGTTGAATCCTTGCGAGCTGAATGTTTGGGCAAGATAATAGGCACTGGCTAACGCCGAACTGATTCCTTCGGCAGAACTGGGGCTAATCAGTCCGGCAGCTTCACCAATCAGGAACACCCGATCCGAACCAAGACACACCGAAAAAGGATTCAAAGGACGAAACAAAGAACCCGCCTCACGATAAACCGGAAAATCAAAATGTAAACCAGTATTACAAAGTTTTGCCTTGAACCGCTCAACCAGTTCGCGTGTTTTGTTTCCATTAGGAATCGCACTGCCAAGAATAAGGTGTTCATTTTTCGGAATCATCCATGCGTAAAAGTCGGTAATGTCCGAATCGAAAATGCCGACATAATCGTTTTGAAAATCAATTCCGGTTTGGGTCGAATTTTTCGATAAAACCACCTGCAATTCAAACCATTCCTGGAAAGCAGTATAACGTTTGGGGCTTGGGCAGTCGGCAAAAAATTCACGCCGAACCGTTGAAAATGAACCATCCGCTCCAACTAAAAAACGTACTCGCTCCGACCGAATCTCATTGTGCTCCACAAAAAAAATTTCAAAACCGTTTTTATCAGAATATTGCGAATGCCGATAAACCGCACCCTGCCGAATATCCACATCAGAAGGAATCAAAGAAACAAGCCAATGATCAAAAGTATTACGGTTAATATTGATATATTGCCGAGCGTAGCGGCGAACCAATTGGGATTGCAAGTCCCAAACGGCAACAGCAAAAGGTTGCGGATTAACCAGCACTTCATGAGGAAGTACCAGATCGAGTTTCGTTAACATTTTTTGTGATTCCGGTGCAAGAATACCGCCGCAACACTTTTTCCGTTGGCAATGAAGCAACAGAACTCGACAACGCCCGGACAAAAGCCGGGCTAAAGTCGCTCCTGCCGGACCCGCTCCTACAATCGCCACATCATACATAAAATTAACGGAAATCTCCTGAGTTCGCTACGGGTGATCTAACAGAAAACCACTTTTAAGTAGTCCGCAGATTTTTCGCAGATTTTTTCGCAGATTTTTTTAAAAAAAGTTTATTGAAATTGATATTGAATTGAATAAAAATCTCCGTAATATATCAGTGGAATTTTTGTTTTTCGATTTTCACCCCGAAAGGGGTGTGATTTTCATAACCGCAGGTCATCGACCTGCGGACTCGTACAACTAAAAAACCTCTGTCTGAAAGACAGAATTTTAATCATCGAAAGTGTGATTCGGATCGTTTAGTTTCGTCTTTCAGACGATGTTGAGAAGAGATGTTGACCGTAGGTTGCGCTGCGCTTGACCTACGGTTATGAAAATGCCACCCCTTCAGGGTGAAAAAGAAACAAATAATAATTCCACTGATATATTACGAAAAAACAATTTAAAAATATTTCACTGATATATTACAAAATATTCTGATTCGGTATAAAAAAACTACTCTCAAAATAGCCGCCGTTAAACAATAGATATTGTTGTAACACAATTCTATCTCCCTATGTCATGCCAGATATTCAATTGTCAAAGGTCCATTGATTCTTGAATTTTTTTGTACGTTATTTGATATGATTTCGTTTGAATGTGAAATCAATTGCCGCAAAAATTATCAAATTTTATTGTTCTGATCAATAGAGAATTTTGGTAACTATTCGCGATTGAATTTTATAGCGATTTTAAATGACAGAATGGACAGCATTGTTTTAGCTCAAAATATTGACAAATCAAAAGACAATGTCTTGGAGTTTTTCAATAGGCTCTAAACTAATTTATCTTTTTCGTCTATTTTGTATCTTTCGTCTCTTAAAAAAATCACTATAATATCAGTTGTTGAATCATTGCAAAAGAAATATTCCTCCACCTGAAATATTACGAATTATTATAAATTCCTTATCAAATAATGACAGAGATTTTTTTAATTGTATGAAAAATTTTAATCATTTAATCGAAAACGAAATATCGAAACCTTCTGCTAATCTTGTTAAATTTCCGATTTGGCGAAAGCTGATTGTTTTGACAGTTCTGCCGGTCAGTATTCTTTATTGTATTACGACCGCCATTCAACTTCATAACGATCTAAAGATTACTGAAAAAAATGCACGTCAAGAATTAACAATGTCCGTTACTCGATACGCTAAAGATTGCGAAATTATATTCGCCGCCGTTTCTAAAGTCGCTCACGGTTTGGCAAATTACATTACAGTAAGCCGCCCAGAATCTATCGAACAAATTACCGATTATATACACCTGATCTTAGAGAAAAATCCCAATATCATCGGAAGCGCCGTTGCCTTAGAACCGAACTCTTTTCCAAAATTACCACGAACAAGAAATGACGGCTACCTTTCACCATACCTCTGCCGAAAAATAGAATTCATCAACGAAAAAAAAGTCGAACAAATTCTCTACAAAGACCTCGCAACCGAATACAACTACGCCGAATGGGAATGGTACGATAAACCCGCAAAAACTCTTCAACCCTGCTGGATCGAACCCTATTTCGACGATGGCGGAGGTGATGTCTTTATGTGCACTTATTCAGTGCCGATTTTTATCGACCAGAAATTTTGCGGAGTCGCAACAATCGATTTTGCCTTGAACGATATCCGAAAAATTATTACAAGCATCGTTCGCGACGGTTCTGATTATTGGTTATGCAGCACAACAGGACGAATTATCGTTGCTCTGGAACATCCCGATTGGGAAATGAAAGAAACTATTGAAACACTCGCCAATAAATATAACGACGAAATACTACGCGACGCCGGAAAAAAAATGATTCGCGGAGAATCAGGAATTTATCTGGTCAAAAGCAATATCAACGAAAAACGAGTGTATTGTACTTATGCCCCTTTGGAAACCTCCGGCTGGTCATTGTTACAACAAACGCCCGAATCGAAAATATTAAAACCAATTTATCAACAGTTATGGGTTAATATCATTACAGTTTCTATCGGGTTTTCTCTTATTGTCATTGTGATTCTGCTGACGTCTCGACAGATTACGCAACCTCTAAAACAATTACTGCATTTTGTCCATGAATTATCGGACGGAAAATTAAATGTCGAAATTACCGGAATCAACAGCCATGACGAAATCGAAGAATTAGCGCAAACTTTCAACGTGATGACTAGAACTCTTCGAACAAGTATTGCCGAAACAGTTCGCGCCGCCACCGCAAGAGAAACCGCCGAATCTGCAAGTCAAGCAAAGAGTCAATTTCTGGCGACAATGAGTCATGAAATGAGGACTCCGCTCAATGGAGTAATCGGTATTTCCGAACTCTTATGCGCAACAAAATTACAGCCAAAACAATTTGAATATGCTCAACTAATTAAAGCGTCCGGCGAATCGTTGTTGTTTTTGATTAACGATATTCTCGACTTTTCAAAAATCGAAGCGGGAAAATTTGAGTTAAGTATGTCGATGTTTAATTTGCATACTACGTTGGAAACGGTAATTGGAATTCTTGCTTCACGCGCGGAAGAAAAACAGTTGGAACTTGTTGTAACGTTTGGTCGCGACGTTCCGAAATTCGTTTGCGGAGATGAAGGACGTTTGCGGCAGATTCTCATTAACTTGACCGGCAACGCGTTAAAATTTACCGATGAAGGCGGAGTTCGGATTCGCGTTACAACACTTGAGCGTAACGACCAACAGTACAACATTCAATTTGAAGTAATTGACACAGGAATTGGAATTCCGATTGACAAGCAGGATCGTTTATTCAAGTTATTTTCGCAGGTTGATATTTCGTCAACTCGCGCTCATAGCGGCACGGGACTTGGTTTGGCAATCAGTAAGAAACTAGTGGAATTAATGGGCGGAAATATTCATGTTGAGAGCGAAGAAGACAAAGGCGCGACATTCAGTTTTAATGTCTTGCTCGGAGTAGAGCCGAATCCTGAAACAGACGGACATTTGCCGGAGATTCTGGAAGAGATAAAAGGGCGTCAGATATTGATTGTCAGTAACAATAATTTTCAGCGTCCGGTTCTTTGGGAGCAATTTGAATCGTGGAATTTTCGACCTCAACTGACTAATTCTGCCAAAGAAGCATTGAGTAAACTTCGGCAATTATTGGTAACGGACAATCCGTTTGCGGCGGTGATTATTGATACGCATTTAGCGGATGCGGAAGGGGTTGATTTGATTCATTCTATTCAGAGCGAGGATAATTTATCGCAAACGCCGATAGTTTTTTTGACGGCGTTATCTGACACGACTTCATTGCAGTGGCGAAATCCGAAAAATTTACAAACGGTGAGTAAGCCGGTTCAGAGTTCTGCGCTTTTTAATGCGGTGATTCATTTATTTTCGGCGGAGATTTCAGAGTATTCGCCGGAGGAAGCGATTCCTATTTCGGAGACAAATGAGTTATCGTTACGGGTATTGGTTGCGGAAGACAATCACATCAATCAGATTGTTATTACAGAAATTTTAAGAAATGCGGGAATAGAATGTGTTGTGGTTTCGGATGGTTTAGGAGCGGTTGAGAGGATCAAGAGTGAGTGGTTTGATGCGATATTGATGGATTGTCAGATGCCGGTATTGAATGGATTTGATGCGACGCGGCGGATTCGGCAATGGGAATTTGAAAACAGCAATATTTATCGAATTCCGATTATTGCGTTGACTGCGAATGTAACGGTTGACGATCAAGCGGCGTGTTTAGCGGTTGGCATGGATTCTTATTGTCCCAAGCCGGTAGAACCAAAACGAATTGTCGCCCTGTTAAGAGAATGGGTAGAACGAAAAAAACAAAAAAAATAAAATCAAAATAATAAACCAAAAAATAACCGTTCATACAAAATAA
>JAITBS010000572.1 GCA_031283515.1 Planctomycetaceae bacterium | reverse complement strand
TCTCTTTATTACCAATGGTGTCGATTACAGCATCAAGTGGTGCACGTTTATTCTGAAGTTGTGGAACTTCATCCGATACAAAAACTTGATCCGCTCCCATTGGTTTAATTTTCTTGTGTTACGATACATTCGGTTCAACAACGCCCATCCGTTTTATTCCGGTCAATCTGGTAAATTTGACCATGACCTGTTGCAATTTTGGGGCGTGAACAATTACCTAAAATCAATATCCCGTAACAATTCGTACAGTACCAATCAAACCGGATTGTTGTAATGCGTCCTCTTTTTTCCAGAGATTCCACATACAAAATGTTTCACGCCCAAACGGATCGGGTTGACCTTTTTGTAACCACTCGGGCCACGAAGATAATGTTCCATTGGGTTGACGTTCTTTGTCCTGCGGCAATTGGGCATCACCAATCAACCGGTTACACCAAAGATTCGTTACCTGAATTTCCAGAACGTTTTCTTCATCCGGTTTCAATACGCCGGTAATCTCAACCTTCTTGCTCAATGTCCAGAGAACACCTTGTTCTTTGCCATTGACTTTGACAACCGCAATTTCATTGACCTGACCAAGATCAAGAAAAACACGTTGTTGTTGTTTCAAAAAATCTTTCGGTACATTAAACGTTTTACGGTAAACCGCAGTACCGCTGAAATATTTGATTGCTTCGTCCAGAGAATCACTCCATGAAATCAATTTGTCAAATGTTACCTCTTTTATCGTTCCCTTAATCGGAAATTGAACTGTCCATGAACCGGTAATCTCAAACGGTTCTTGATTCGTAACATTTTTCTCGATTTTTTTACCGGAAACAGTTTGCAGTTCATAACGTCCCGACTTGACGAAAATCAGACCGGATTTTTCATTTTCCGTATCAATTTTGAAAGGATAGGAATCACCAATTTCAAATTCAATAAAATTGACAACATTATTATCCTCTCCGCTCCATTTACGGGTTTTGCCGTTTAGTTCGTATTCAACATTAAGTGTTTTCAGAACCATGTGCGCCGGATCAAAATCACGCGCAAGACGCGCAACAGTAAAATCATTTTCGCCCGCATCCAGTATTTTTTGCAACAATTCACGCACATCAATCGTCCGTTTTTCATCGTTTGGCGGACCGTATTGAGCTTTGAGAATTTTTATTTTCGGGACATTATTTAAGAATATGGTTTGTCCGTCTGTTGCGCTAACTGAGTAACGGTGATCACCTGATACAAAATCAATACGTAATGTCTTCACAACACCAAATTTCGGATCGCCAACCGCTGCGGTTATTTTTGAAACGGGAAAATCTCTTAATCCGCCGGCAACAAATTTTTTAACAGTTTCCGTTACATCACGTGTCGCATTCGGATCATCAGGAACACCGTAAATTGCCCGCTCAATTTCAATGGTTGAAAACGGAATGGTCAAATCACTAATAACTGTACCATTATAAGAAACGGCAACAATCGGCTCATTGGTATCCGGTTGATTTTTCTTGTCCTGCTGATTTTGTTGCGTGAAAACAACAAACACCGATTGCGACGGTTCAAATGGCAACACCAATGTAGTCACACCGTTTTCGGTACGATAAATAGGAGCGGGAACTGTTTTTCCTGTTTCAGGATTCCAGATTTCCGGTGTGCCTGTTGCGCGGCACGAAATCTGTGACAACACATTTTGGTTGGACGGATTCGCAACAAAATACAAATCGGAGTCAGTTGTTCGCCGATGAATTTGACTCAACCGTTTGTCCGCAAGAAAATCGGGACAAATTCCTTTTTCGCCGAGAACTGTTTCCGGTGATTTACCCCAAACAATTTTTCCGTTACCGTAATTCCGTTCACCGGTTTTTTCGTTGGAATTTCCCCAAAGTTCATCGGCAAGTTCCTTAACCAATTGATCCTGTTGCGGATAGTCTGTCAATCCGAACGCACCGTCAGGTCGATTCCCGATAATTGTTGCGCCGTTTTTGACCAGTTCTATTGTTTTTTTCAACAGTTCCGGTGTTATTCGTTTTGAGTTCGGCAAAACGAGAATTTCGTAACTTATTCCATTAGGTAACGTTAATTTTCCATTTTTTACGGACATTTGAAATACGGCGTGAGTTCCGCATTGATCCCACTGATAACCGTTTTTCGGATGTCCGGCAAAGTGTTGAGGCGAATCTTCTGCCTCGACATAAGCGATATCCGCAACAAAATCACCTTGCCGTAACATGAATTGACAACGCGATAGATATTCATGCCACGCCGGTGTCAAGTGCCACCATGTTTGTGTCCGTTCATAATGAATACCCCAAGGTCCCATCATCAGACCGGGGTTAATGTTGCGCCAAGGCTGGAACGAATAGCGGTGAAAAACGAAACGGTTAATTCCTTCGGCAAACGCTTTGTCGCCGAGTGATTTTATTGTACCGGGATGCTGCAGCCAACGTTCATTATCTGTTGCGGTAAACGCTTCGGCTCCGATAATTTTTTTACCGTAAAGATGTCCCGACGATGCCATACCGCGACAGGTTTCCATTGCCCCACCGCCGATCCAAAATTCACCCATTGGTTCATCCGCTATACCGCCGTATTGAATAAAATCACACGGCGAACCGTAAGCCTCTATTGATAATTTCAAACCGTGTTGATTCGCAAGCCGCTTGAATACCGCAACGTGATTGTCAAAACACATTTCCGAAACAGTCCGGCGAAAATCCCATAAAAACCGATCCGTGATTTCTGTGGAATCAATAATGTAACCAACAAAAACCGGTAAAAATTTCCAAAGATCATATTTCCGGCGTTGTTGAAATTCGTTGCGCATTTTGGGAGTCCAATTTTGTGAGCCGTTTTCCCAACTGTCAATATGAGTGGACATCAATGTTTTACCGATTCCGGCGAGTTCTTTATTGTCGGCGATTAACTTTCCCATTTGCCCTTCAAAAGCAATTTCAGACGCTTCAACCGACAGTTTATCACATTCGAGACCAGTGCCGTTTGTCGGAGCGGGAGCAACTAAAATTCCCTTACAAGTATGACCAATCCGTAGAATTGTCCAGTTTCCGGCGGGAATTTTCCAATCAAGAGTTCCGTCTTCCGCTAATTTTCCGGTTAAATCAATCACGTCTTTTTGCGCAACAATTACTTTATCCGGCGGAGTGTTCCGGCGATTAGCGTTACAATCTATTGCCTTTTTCTCTGTGCTATCGGCTGGAGTCGGGAAGGCAAAAACAGCAATATCGTTATAATAATTCAGTTTTTTAGGCGGTTGCGGGAGAATGATTTTTTCCGTTTTTTGTTCGGTTACATTTGTTTCCGTCCAGGTCAGAATTTGCATTCCGTGTTCCGGTTTAATCCATTTTCCGCCGCTGCCGTTCCAACCGGCGTCGTTATTCATATTGACTTCGATTCCGTAACGATTTGCCTCTGTAATCATAAATTGAAACAGTTCACGCCATTGATCGCTCAAAAAATCGACAGGACCTACCGGTGCGCCTTGCCCGACTTCCATAATCAGAACGCCGCCGATTCCGGTGTTTGCCATTGCTTCGAGGTCGGCGGTAATTCCTTCTTTGGTCAGGTTTCCGTTGTTCCAGAACCAGTAAACCCAAGGACGATTTTCAAGTCCGGGTTTGGCAAATTCTTGTTTCAAATCGTCTGTTGCAAAAACAAACAATGTTGACAACAATGTTACTAGACATACAAACAAACACGATAAAGTTCTCATAATTGAACCCTTTCTAAAAATAAAAAATACGTAACAATTTAACCGGATTGAGTAATCGGAAACAATCTCTTCCGGTGAAAGATTGCTTTTG
>JAITBS010000569.1 GCA_031283515.1 Planctomycetaceae bacterium | reverse complement strand
AAATTTATTGCCCCAGATTTCTGATAAGTTTTCTGTGCAGGTGTAATCTTTGTAATATTTTTGTACATTATCGGCTTCGCGTATGTATTTAAGACGATCTTTAATACATTCCACATTTTTCGGATCAATTTCTATTGCAATTGAATGACGTTGCACTTGCAAGGCGGCAACTGCTGTTGTTCCTGTTCCAGAAAACGGGTCAAGTACAGTATCGCCAACTTTGGTTGAGGTTAAAATCATCCTCAAGAGCAATGCCAACGGTGATTGTTGTTTATGAAAACGTTCACCGTTGTCGTTTCGCAATGCCTCATCGCCTGCAAAATAACCGCTCGTCAATTCCCGAATATCATCCCATACGTCAGTTACAAAAATACCGTTATCGCGTTGATATTTGTAATTTACCGGCAATTCAGGATCAATCCGCAACCGATGAAACGTTTTTGCATGTCCATTTTTTGTTGCGTAAACAATGATCTGATATTGTTTTCCGTATTTTCCTTTAACCGGAACAGCAGAAGTCCGTTTTTTCCAGATGATAAGATTTTGAAAATCCCAACCGGTTTCGCGAAGTGTTTGCAAAACAAATTCCGTATTCTTTTCGCGTTGCATAAAATAAATACATCCGCCTTTATTTGTAATGTCATAAACAGATCGGCAAACAGTCTTCATCATGTTCCAATATTCCTGTTCCGGCATATTGTCATCGTGTAACGCATAATCTTTTTGTTGATTGAACGGCGGATCAAGAAACGTAAAATCAATTTTCCGATCTATTTTTTTCAGAAGATCAATACTGTTTCCCTGTAAAATTTCGCAATGCATCATGTTTATTTTATTTGGTTTATTAATTTATTTGTTTGTTTATTTATTAGTTTCAATTTTTTGTTGGTTTATATTTTCGAGAAACAAAAAATAGATAAATTTGATTCAATAATTATTTTGCCGGACAAGTATTGATATGGTCATTAACTAAGCCGGTTGCCTGAAGGTGGGCGTAACAGATTGTCGAGCCGAAAAATTTGAAGCCGCGACGTTTCATTTCTTTAGCAATACGGTCGGAAAGTTCTGTTGTTGCCGGAATATCTGAGCACGATTTCCAATGTCCGGCAATTGGTTTACCGTCAGGCAGGAAATTCCATAAAAAGTTACTAAAACTCCCAAACTCCTTTTGAATCGCAAGAAATGCTTTAGCATTAGAAATTGTTGCGTTAATTTTCAACCTGTTTCGGATAATTCCGTTATTGTTCATTAATTGTTCTACATCTTTTTCGGTGAATTTAGCAACTTTTTTCGGATCAAATTTTGCAAACGCTTTACGATAATTTTCGCGGCGTTTCAGAATAGTGATCCAACTCAATCCGGCTTGTGCACCTTCGAGGACAAGAAATTCAAACATGATGCGGTCATCGTGAACAGGTTTTCCCCATTCGTCATCGTGATACTTAACATACATCGGATCATCGCCGCACCATTCACAACGTTTTGATTTTTTCATTATTTTCGTATTGATTGAGTTTGTTTTCTGTCGATGAAGAATTTTTTTCATCTCTTTATTGTAAATTTTTGTTTTAAGTTTTTGTGAAAAAATCGGTTGCCGTTTTCAGAATTTTTCAGAATATTGATTTCTTATTCCAATGAAGGTAAATAGTTAAAGAATTGATTATTACCAAAATAAAAAAGAAATCAATCCGCAGACAACAGCAAAGAAACGTTTGGGAACGATTCCATTTCAAAAATTACAAACAATTAATTAAACATCCCAACACTATGTCGAAGCGTTCCAGAATAAAAAATAGGTTTTAAAAAGTTCCCTTAATTAGTTGGTTGGTTGGTTGGTTAGTCAATCTGTTAAGTAACAATCGTTTATCGATTTTGCCGATAAAAATCTGCCTAAATTACCAACTAACTAACCTATGAACACTAAGCATTTTTTTGTTCTTTCCGTTTTGAAATGACAAGATTAATTTCCACCAATTTATCGACTCGTTTGAATTGATTGGCAACTTCAGGAGCATGAGTAACGAGAATAAGAGCAACATGTTCCTCTTCACAGGTATTCCGTAACATATCAATAACTTGTTGTTGATTACCGACATCGACATTGGCGGTTGGTTCGTCAGCGAGGACGAGTTTGGGCTTATTAGCCAACGCTCTGGCAACTGAAACGCGTTGTTGTTCACCGACGGAAAGTTGTGCAGGTTTATGGTGTAACCGATGCCCGAGTCCGACTTTTTCCAAAAGGTCTTTGGCACGGTGCCGATCACTTCTGGTTCCGGCAAACGTCATTCCAATCATGACATTTTCCAGTGCCGTAAAACCTTGTAATAAATTAAATGTCTGAAACACATAACCAATACGTCTGGCACGGAATTGGTCGCGTTCGGCTTCGGTGAGGATGGGAGTGTCCCAACCGTCAATCAGAACATGACCGGAACTCGGTCGTAAAATTCCAGCAATAATATGGAGCAAGGTCGTTTTTCCACAACCGCTTGCACCAACAACAACAACTTGTTCACCCGCTTCAATCAACCAGTGCGGAATTTCCAGAATCGGTAAATCTTCGCCATCCGGCAAAAGATATGATTTTTTTAAGTTTTTAAGTTCCAGCATGATATAAAATAAAAAAATTGATAATAAAAAATGAAACTAAAACCAACAAATGTTTACAAGGAAATAAAATAAACTGTTATTTCCCAAAAAAATAAAAGCAATTTTGTTTATTCTAATTTGAGTGATGATGTATTGAAAATTAGGGAGTAATTTAACAGTTGTGATTTATAAATTCGGTTATGAACCGGATATTATAGCGCGTTTAGCACGGACATTGGCTCGTGCGGTATCGATTTTTTCAAAAATGGACTGAGGATTTTCGATTCCTGAAATTACTAATTGAGAGTGCGTTTTGTCTGCGGAGGAAAAAATAACGAGTCGTCCCACACCGCCGTTGAGTAGTCTATCCCAAAGCGTCTGAACCAATTGAACATCTTCGATATAAACAAGTTCCATTGAATCGCTTGTTTTTGTGAAAAAACCTTGATAGACATAGAGACGATGATTTGTGAGTTTATAATGTAATGTCCAGGTTCGGTAGAGATAGATTGTGAAAAACTGAAACCACAGGATTATTGCAAGACCAACAATTCCAATCCAAATCCATAAGTAAACAAAATTCAGTCCGGTAAAAAAAGTTAAATACAATCCGCCGCCAAACAACAGAAATGTAATAATCCAATACAAAAAACATTGTGCTCTCATTGTTTTTCCAGAGTAACTCCATTGTATTTCTTCTTTTTCTGTTTTTTCGTTTGGTGTTGCTGATACTGAATTTTCAACAGTGGGAGCAATATTATCTTCGCTCATATTTGTATTTCCTTAAATTTTTTATGGTTGAGAAACAAACCGAGTTGACATTTTGTTCATAATATAACATTGCCTCGGTGAAAAGTAAAGAGTCTTCTGCTACACAAAAATAACAGATTTATAAAAAAATTGACCTCATTGAAAAATAAGGTCAAAAAAAATAGAGGAATTATGAAGTTTTTTTTAGAAGTTCCGGTTATAAAAAAAAGGCACCGATAAGTCGATAACGATAACGTTCATTGATTTGTTCCCGCCAGATTTTTGCTTTGGTAACGAGTTCTTCCGGATCATAATCATAGAATAACCGTACAAGTTCGAGTGCATCTTCCTGTAAAACAACGATTTCAAAACGATAATCCACCGGAATAAAACCAAATAAACGATGTCCGCGTTTAACCTGTAACGAAACACTCCAAGAATCAAAATCCTGAATAGGAGTACCGTAAAGAATCGTTGGTTTCACATCAATCCAAGGACTTACGGTAAGAGTTGCCGTTTTATTTGGGGACTTATGTTGGGACTTATTTTCAAAACAGAGTTGCGGGGAACAAAATTCCTGTGATTTTTCTCGCGGAAATGGAGAAAAACGGGCAATAGCAACCTCTTCGGCAACATCACGAATACATTTTTGAGCCCAACGATCACCCCAAAGTTTTTCTATTTCGTCGCGGCTTATTTCGCCAATTTTGTAAGTTGTGTAGTCTGGGCTTTGGATACTGGCATTCATTTTTGTGAGATGATTCATTTTATCCTCCATGTTCTACCGCATTAACACGACAGACTTTGCGGTTTTCAATAAAAGCCGGAACTCTTTAATTTTTTACCGGCAACCCATCCGTGAGATTAAAACCGATATGGTTAATTTTCCGATTTTGCGACATCAAAAATAAAAAATGAAAAAAATACTACGGAAGGGAACATTCCCATTCCGTAGTATTTTTGATATCTATTCATTCGTGATCATATTTTATGGCAGGCGATGTTTCTTTTATGGTAGTCAACCTATCGCTGACCAACCTTTCGGTGAAAGGTTCGCCTACCTCTTGTATTATGTTCCTTTTGATGATACCTTTTTAGCTTTATCTACACGGTTCAAATAAAAATTCCGTCGGAATATTACAAAAACCAAATGATCATGACTACACAACAAACATTAGTTTTACTAAAACCGGATGCAGTAAAACGTCAATTGATTGGTCAAATTTTGAGTCGGTTTGAACAAAAAGGACTTAAAATTATCAATTTACGCTGGTTCCGTTTCACTCAAGAACTCGCCCGTCAACATTATGCCGAACATATTGGGAAACCGTTTTATTCGGGTTTGGAAGAATATGTTATGAGTGGAGCAGCTGTTGCGGTCATACTTGAGGGACCGGAAGCGGTTGCAGTTGTTCGGCGGCTTATCGGACCAACAAACGGTGTTGAAGCATCGCCGGGAACTATTCGCGGTGATTTCTCCCTGAGTAATCAACAAAATCTCGTCCATGCCTCCGATAGCTCCGCATCCGCAGAACGTGAAATCAAAATTTTCTTTCCCGCCGTTTGAAAAATCTATGAAATTTTGGTTTTGCATTTGTTTTTATGATTTCACGGATTGAAATGTCGTGGAAACGAACTTCGCTACCGTGATCCTGAACCATAATATGACCAACAGCATTTTCACCAAATTCCGCTATTTCATTGAACTTACTAGCAGCAACCGCTTTTTTCCACGTCTCCGAACCAACCCAAACATCAATCACTTTTCGACCATTAAGCCAATGTTCAATCCGATTGCCATTGACAACAATTCGACCATGATTCAATTCCTCATTCGGTTTCAAAATTTTTGAACTGTTGACCGGTAAAATGTCATAAAGTGTTGCCGTATTATTTTTAGGTTTTTCACCTTCTTTGGTATTGAAGTCGTCGAGAACCTGATATTCAAGACCAAGCCAGCCTTTGCCGTCATATTTTTTAAAACGATATTTAATACCGCTGTTTCCGCCTTTGGTAATTGTCCATGTAAAATCGAGAATAAAATTTTTATACTCCCGCTCCGTCATCACATCACCGCCCTTGCCGTGCAAATGCAACACCCCATCTTCAACACTCCAAGCATTGCTCGGTGTTTTACCGTTTGTTGTTGTCCAGCCCTCCAACGAGTTGTTCTGAATCAACGATGTTTTCGCACCAAGTAGTTGAATTGGCGGCAAATCACAATTCCTCTGAAAAATAGAACTATTCTTTTTCAAAAAACCCGCTTCCGATACAGAAACAAAAACTAAAAATGAAACGGTAAACAAAAAATAAAACACAAGTTGAAACTTTTTCATAAAATCCTCAATGAAAATTAAAGTGTAAAAAATGGAACAATTACCTAATTGATTTTTAGTCCGCAAAGGACGCAAATTATCAGTCCGCAGATTTTCGCAGATTATTTTACAAAGTTTAGTAATATTTCAGTGGAATTTTTGTTTTTCGATTTTCACCCCGAAAGGGGTGTAATTTTCATAACCGCAGGTTATTGACCTGCGGAGAGACACCATCAATATTCCTCTGTCTGAAAGACAGAATTTTAAAAATCGAAGGTATGATTCGGATCGTTTAGTTTCGTCTTTCGGACGATGTTGAGGAGAGATGTTTACCGTAGGTCGCGCTGCGTTTGACTTACGGTTATGAAAATTCCACCCCTTTGTGGTGAAGAAGAAAAAATAATAATTCCACTGATAGATTACTGTTTTTTTAGTTTAACCACAAAGATCGCGAAGATTTCAATTATATCATTTTTCTTTATGTTCTTTGCGAAAAACTGCGTCATCTGCGGACTCTGTTGATAAAACAGACAGTTACAGTTGTTGACTGTTGTTAATTATTTGATAATAATAAAACGTTCATTTACATAATTAGTTACAAACGAACAATATCATTGTCACTTAACCTAAAAAACAATAACTTGAAAACAGTATTTTT
>JAITBS010000538.1 GCA_031283515.1 Planctomycetaceae bacterium | reverse complement strand
ATTATTTCCGGTTCTTCTTTCTTAACGGTTTCTGTTTTAGGATTTTCTGTAATATTTTTCTCTATTTCCTTTTCTTCTGTAACACTAGGTTCTTCACTTAATAAAATAGGCGGTTTACGAGTTGGCGGTAATTTTATCGCTTCTGGTTTTTCTTTTTTGGGAGTTTCAGGTTCATCGCCCAAAAGAATCGTAGGACGTTTTGTTGGAGTTGGTGATGAAGTTGTTTCTTTTTCGATTACGTTAATTTTATCTTCCGATGTTTGTTTTTTTTCCGGTTCATCATCCAATAATATCGGTGATTTCTTCACCACAGGAGTTGAAGCTGACGAAGAATTTGGAGTTGAAGAGATCGCCGAATCGGAAGATGTTGTAATAGAAATTTCCGGTGTTTTGGGAAGTGCTTCAGGTAAAGACTCATTCGGTTTCTGTAGTGTTTTCAATACGGATTCCGTTTTGGGAGTTGATGTACCAACAGGTTTTTCTTCTTCAAGGAGTGTGAGAGCTGGTTTTCGCGGTGCGGCGGTTGATGTTGTTGTCGAGGTTGAGGTTGTTATCGGGGTTGATTCGAGCGGTTTCTTGGGTTCGGTGAAAAGTGTTGTAGCGGGAGGATTTGTATTTACAATCGGCGAGGAAGCAACAGATTCGGTTTTCAAATCATCCCGAATTTTGATAACAATTGCCTCGCCGCGTCTTAAAGCATCAATCCCGTCAACTGCAAGAGCATAAAGTTGATCGGCTTCCTTTTTATAATTACTGTCACGTGAAACATATTCCGCAAGATCAACAAGAGTTCGGGCTTTAATTGCGGGTGATTTGATTTTATCGATGAGTTTAAATGTTTCGTTTAGGTTATGTTTTTCGAGTTGAATTTTTGCTAATCGGGCATTTAATTCATCGAGTTGATTTTCTTGTTTGTTTTTGTCCTCTTCTATTACCGGTTGATTGGATGAAGTTGTTCGTGAAAGGAAATTTGAACTGAACGATTCATCTGTTTTTTTATAAACTTCTGTTCTTTCGGCTTTTACAGCGGAGGTTGGGTTGGCATCGATTTTCGATAACGGACGTATTTCTGTGATTTTTTCAGTTGCCGGTAAGATGGATTGATTGGGTTGATCGACTCGGTTTGGCGGAGCCAAAATCGGAACAGTTGATGAGAAATCAGAAAAATCGGAGAGTGTTTTATTTGGAGGTATCTGATTGTCTAATAATTTATCAAAGGTAGGTGGTGTTAATTGGGGTTCGGTATTTGGTCGAGCCGGAACCTGATCGGTAACAGGGGCAAAAGTCGGAGAATCTTCAGAAAATGTCCGTAACACTCGGTTGGGACGACTGCTGTAAAAAGATTTACCGTAAGGCGCACCGGTTTCCGGTGCAGCGGCAACAGCGGAAGAAATAACCAATAACAAACTTATAACAACGGAAAAAATGAACATTCGTTTCATTGAAATATTCCTTTCATTCTTTTTCCAAAATCAATCTGCGTAATCGCTCAATATACTCAACACAAATCATTCGTAAAAAATCTATAAAACCCTCGTAAATTCACATGTTAATCTGTGAACAGTATAACACAATTTTCAAAAAAGTAAAATAAGCGAAATAGATAAATTAAAAAATATCCCTAGTTTTATTCAGATTATAACGGTCAAAATGATTGAAAATTAAATGGAAGCAGAAAACAAATCTTTATCTCCCATACAAGCATACTTAAAAAACAAATTACAATCAACAGCAAAATCTCAAAATTTTTCTTAGTATTCACAAACCGGAGAGTATTTCGGTTAATTTGGGTATTTTGGGGTTGACGGCGGAGAATGTCGCAAGCGAAATTATTGTTGTTTATTTACAGTTCGCAAATTATAGTCCGCAGATTACGCTGATTATTTTTTTGAGAATACGAATTAAAAAATTCATCATCAAAATATTAGCAAAGAAGTAATATATCAGTGAAATTATTATTTTTTATTCCTCCCTTGAAACAAACACATAATAAAATACTACCCATATAAACATACAAGGGGTGGTATTTTCATAACCGTAGGTCAAGCGAAGCGCGACCTACGGTCAGCATCTCTCCTCAACATCGTCTGAAAGACGAAACTAAACGATCCGAATCACTTCTTCGATTTTTAAAATTCTGTCTTTCAGACAGAGGAAGTTGATGATGTTCCTCCGCAGGTCGATGACCTGCGGTTATGAAAATCGCACCCCTTCGGGGTGAAAATTGAAAAACAAAATTTCCACTGATATATTACGAAAAATCAATTTTTATGAAACGATTACACGATTTTAACTCAAAGTATTTAATTCGGTAGGCAGGCGACATTTTGCCGAAATGTTGCGTTGGCGTACTTGCCGACTTTTATTTGTTAAGAATCTGAACCCCTTCTTCTCTGGCACGATTTAACCCTTTGAAACAACAGATTTTTTCTTTGTCAATGCTTTGAGAATAATGAACACTTTTAAGACCTTCTGCGTTGAATTGGGCACTTTGAGGATGGGAAAAATGATAAACCATTCCCAAATGAACCATTTTTCTTAACGTTACTCCGGCATTGACAAGACGTGTTGCCAACTCCCCATCTTCCCAACCAAGTCCTTCGAAAAATTCATTGAAACCATTGACTCGCTCCATGTCACTGCGCCATGCTGCAAAGTTGGCACTCGCCATGCCGCCTTTTTGACGAAACCTTGACAAAAAATGGGAACGAATTGCATGTAGTTTTTTGGTTATTCCCCAACTGAAAAAGGAAATGTTATGATTTCCGGTACGAAAAATATGTTCACGCCGTTTGGTACCAATATTGACTCTTGTTCCCACAACGAACTGATTTTTTTGTGCAAATAATAAATGGTCTTCAATAAAATATTTGTTTAAATAACAATCACCGTCAAGAAAAATCAGGTATTCACCCGATGCTATCGCGACGGCATTATTGCGAGAACGTGCCGCACGAAATCCTTGATCCGGTTGCCAAACATGAATCAGCGGAACCGGTGATTGGGGAGTCATACCACGAATCATCTCAGCAGTATCTTCACGTGACCCGTCATCCGCAATAATAATCTCGTCCGGCAAATAGGTTTGTTCAAATACCGTTTCGAGTGACAATTTTAAAAATTCTTTATTATTATAGGTGGTGATGACCAATGTTGTAGTGGGTACTGTCATTTTCCTGCATCAACTTTTAATAATGTTGCGATAAATTTTCAAAAACGTATTCATTACCATAATTTTAACTCCAAACGATTCACTATCAACTATTAACCGGTACGTTCCCATTGATCGCGAAACTTTCGAAATATAATTTCGGCTTTGCGCAATGCGATACGAACAGTATTTTCGACGGCGGCAAAACGGGACCCCAACAACGCATAATAGAATACCTTGACACTTCGTTTGAGTTTATTTTTCTGCGACAAGTATTCTTGTTCGTCCTGACCGATTCGCTCTTTCACCATACGAAGATATTCTGCTTGCCGATATGCCGGTAACTGAGCATAAACCCAATGTAAGCTTGATAATTTTCGTTTTAAAAAAACGGTTTTCAATGTACTGTGATAATTACCGGTTTTCAATAACATCTTTTTAATGAGATCATACGTTGCCGGTAATCCCCAAATATATTTTTTTGATGGTTCACTTGAAGTAGATAGCGAATAGAACCGCCAGTGGTACATAACTTCCGGCAATAATGCCATCTTCGGGTTATGAATTATTGTTTGCCAAGTTATGAAGACATCTTCCATGTATTGACCGACAGGACATTGGATATTGTTATCCAGTAAAAAACGTGAACGCCACAATCTTAGCCAAACCATACAATATCGCAACAATATTGGATAATCGTTTTCGGTCAGATTTTGTTTTCCGATCAATTCTTTCAATTTGCAAATCCTACGACGTATTTTAGTTCGGTTTTGTTTTTTTCCGCGATCAAAGAGAAAATAAGTCATATCCGCTTGTTCAGCATCTGCAACGGCAACTGCTTTTTCGCAAAGGTCGGGTTCAATCGTATCGTCGCTATCCACGAAGAGTGTATATTCCCCTTTGATGAACGGATAAGCAGCATTTCGTGCACCGGCAATTCCGGCGTTAGGTTGGTGAATAACAGTAATTCGGTTATCTTTAGCGGCGTATTCGTCCAGAATTTGCGGACAACGATCCGGTGAACCATCATCCACACAAATAATCTGGATATCCGTCAATGTCTGATCCACAACAGAATCCAAACAAGTGTGAAGATATTTTTCAGCGTTGTAAACGGGAATAATAATTGACACTTTCGGCATGATAATTTAGATTTTCGTAATATTTTAATTTTTTATTAATCCCGTAGGGACGAGATATGTAAAAACGTAATTAAAAAATAAAATTGATGAATAATGACACTTAACTCTTAACCGGCACGTTTCCATTGATCACGGAACTTTCGAAATGTAGTTTCGACTTTGCGAATGGCAATACGAATCTCATTTTCGACGGCGGCAAAACGGGAACCCAGTAACGCAAAATAAAACACTTTGATTCTTCGTTTAAGACTATTTTTTTGAAACAAATATTCTTGTTCGTCCGGACCGATTCGCTCTTTCACCATACGAAGATATTCTATTTGCCGATATGCCGGTAACTGATTATAAGCCCAACATAAAAGCCGTAATTTTTCGTGCAAAAACGCGGTTTTCAATGTACCGTGATAATTACCGGTTTTCAATAACATCTCTTTAATGAGATCATACGTTGCCGGTATTCCCAAAATATATTTTTTTGACGGCTCAGCCGTAATAGATAACAAATTAAACCGCCAGTGGTACATAACTTCCGGCAATAATGCCATCTTCGGTTTATGAATTATTGTTTGCCAAGTCATGTAAATATCTTCGACATATTGACCGACAGGACATTGGATATTGTTATCCAGTAAAAAACGTGACCGCCACAATCTTAGCCAAACCATACAATATCGCAACAATATTGTATAATCGTTTTCGACCAGATTCTGTTTTTCGATCAATCCTTTCAATTTATTAACATTCCTACTATATTTTCTATCTTTTGTATGCTGTTTTCCGCGATCAAAGGAAAAATAAGTTGTATCCGCTTGTTCGGCATCCGCAATGGCAACTGCTTTTTCGCAAAGGTCTGGTTCAATCGTATCGTCGCTGTCCACAAAGAGTGTATATTCCCCTTTGATGAATGGATAAGCAGCGTTTCGTGCTGCAGAAAGTCCGGCGTTTTGTTGATGAATAACAGTGATTCGGTTGTCTTTAGCGGCGTATTCGTCCAAAATTTGCGGACAACGATCCGGCGAACCATCGTCCACACAAATAATCTCAATATCTTTCAACGTCTGATTCACAACAGAATCTAAACAAGCGTGAAGATATTTTTCAACATTGTAAACGGGAATAATAATCGAAACTTTGGGCATGGTGTTATGGGGTTTGTGATGTTTTTGTTAAAGAATAGCGTGATAATAGAAAAATACCGGTAACAGGTCAAGAGCAATTTTTTTTATATTTATTTAGTTGCGTTTCTAATTTTTCGTCGTTCATCCCAAAGAGTGCGATTTTCTTAACCGCGGGTCAAATGAGTAGTTGATAGTGGAGAGTTCGCAAGCGGAGTCATAACGTTTCGGTAATAATTCCGCTTGCGACACTATTAACTATTCACTCATGAGCGAAATGGTTCTATGAAATTTTGATCTTTTACAATTTTGGAATCATCATTCCGCCGTCAACCATAATAACTTGACCGGTGCTGTAGGCTAGATCACCGCGTGCCAGCATCGCAACCGCCCGACCAACATCTGCCGGTAATCCCCAACGTTGTTGCGGTACAAAACCGTCGCGAATCAGTTGCGAATACTTTTCCGACACTCCCAATGTCATATCACTCTGAATAAGACCAGGACGAATTTCATAAACACCAATTCCATAGCACGCCAAACGAAGTGACCATAATTGTGTCGTCATACTCAACGCCGCTTTCGACATACAATATTCTCCACGATTCAAAGACGCCGCCGTTGCTGAAATCGATGAAATGTTGACAATACTTGCCCAAAAATCAGAATTTGTTTTCTTTTGCTCGATCATCCAGCGAACAACTTCCTGTGTCAAAAAAAACGGTCCTTGCAAATTGATCTTCATAAGCCAATCGTAATTTTCTTCCGTCATCGTCAGCACATCATCACGAACTTTTGCCGCAACTCCGGCATTGTTGACAAGCAAATTGAGTTGGTGAAAATCACTTCGGACTTTTTGAACAAGTTCCTGACGGTCATTCCGGTTCCCAATATCACAACGGTAATAACTCACTTTTTGATCATCGGAACTTTGCGATCTTAGTTCGCCAAGTTCCCGACCCACACAATTGATCTCACGCGTACCGCAAAGAGCCAAACTGTATCCCTCCGCCAAAAGCGACTTCGATATCCCTAAGCCAATTCCACGCAAACCACCGGTTATAAGAGCTGTTTTCATAATTGTCTCCTTAATGATTATTTATGAATGTTTCCATTTCAAAGCCAAAATTTCACGGCTTTGCCGGATGTCAAGATTCATTTGATGAACAAGTTGTTCCGCCGACTCAAAACGAACAACTTCGCGAAGTGTTGCAAGAAAATCAATATCCATTGTTTTACCATAAATATCTCCGCTAAAATCATGAATGAATACTTCAATTTTTGGTATTGATTGTTGAAATGTCGGATTGGTTCCGATATGGGTTGTTGAGGTTCGTGATTGACCGTCGAAGGCGGCGATTGTTGCGTAAATTCCTGATTTGGGAATAATTGTTTCTGTTTCACCAAGATTCGCGGTCGGGAATCCGAGAGTTCGTCCGCGTTGATCGCCTCGAATCACTGTGCCGGTCAACCGATACGGTTGCGGCATCCATTCGGCAGCCCGTTCGACAAACCCCTCCTGAAGAAGTTTCCGAATACCGCTGCTGGAAATAAGATGATTACCTTGTCGAACCGGTTCCACAATATCGATCTTAATTCCGGTTTGCTGTCCGTATTGCTGAATCAATTCGGAAGTTCCAAGACAGTTGTGTCCGAAACAAAAATTATGACCTTCCACAATCACCGTAACTCCCAGTTTTTCCCGAAGCGTTTCGAAAAAGAATGTTTCTGCGCTTTGCCTCAGCAATTCCTGATTGGTTTGAAGAATAACCAACGCATCAAGATGAAACCGATGGAATAATTCGATTTTCCGCTTTAGTGTACAAATGGGTTGGCTATTCCAATCGGGCCGGAGAACTGCCGCCGGCAATGGATCAAATGTTAGAATAATTGCTGGAATATGGAGTTGATCGGCATGGTTTTTCAGAGATTGAATAATCCGCGAATGTCCAAGATGCATTCCGTCGAATTTACCAAGACTCACCACTCCGCCGCGAAAGCGTTCAGGAAAACAATGGATATCCGTAATAATTTGCATGAGATTACTACAGTGAATAGTTATGAGTTAATAGTGAATCGTGTTACATGCGGAGTTATTGTAATTATTCAGTAACCGCTCCAACGGGGCAACCGGCAATAGTATAGTACAACGCCCTACGTAAGCAATCCACCCTGATAAAATCGAAATAGTAGTGGAGTGTTGATAGCGGAGAGTTCGCAAGCGGAGTAATACCGTTTGGGTAATAATTCCGTTTGCATTCACTTGATTGATGTTTTATTAAGTAACGATTTGTTTAAGAACCGAAATGTTGCGCCGGTTGTTTTTTCATTTCCGTCCATAAACTCCGTCCATAAACTCCGTCCATAAACAGAGACAAGTCGGCTATCGCCGTATTGTTCAAAACCTTTCGGCGAAAGGTTGACTACCCAACGAAAGATTGACTACCGACGGAATCGTTACATTTACCATTACCGCCCAACATCCGTAAACAGAGGCAAATCGGCGAGTACACC
>JAITBS010000505.1 GCA_031283515.1 Planctomycetaceae bacterium | reverse complement strand
ATCCGTGATATTTCACGGTTTCAAAATAAAATATCTTTAAAATGAGGGGTTTTAGCGGAAATTTGATGCGGCATGACTTTTGCATTACTAATAACCTCAATACGAAGTGATAGAGGTTTATTTTGTACTGTGTGTCGTCTCTATCATTTTTTACAATTGAATCCGTTAAACAACTAAAATGAAGGAATTTAACCATGAAAAAGGATTTACAAGACCTATTTGCTCAAAACCAAAATTCACAAAATCAAAAAAACGCTGTCCATGCTGTAAAACGACCAATACCCGAATTAACACCTGTCAACCCCCGCGGGGGGGGGGTCTAGGATGTAAGAAGGCGTTCACATTGGTGGAACTTCTTGTAGTGATTGCGATTATCGGCGTGTTAATCGCTCTTCTGTTGCCAGCCGTTCAAGCTGCAAGGGAAGCCGCAAGGCGGATGACCTGTACTAACCACATGAAACAGTTCATGATCGCGGTTCACAACTATCACGATCATTACAACGCTTTACCGTCGGCAACTGCTGCTGTGGTCTTCAAAAGCACTTCGACTTCAGTAGTCTCAAATAATTTCAGTTGCCAGTTTCATTTGTTCCCATATCTGGAACAAATAAGCCGGTATCAGGAGATCACTAATTCCACAACAAGTATCGGTGTCGCAGACAATAATAATCTGTTGCGCGGAAAATTCACCACTTTCCTGTGTCCTTCCGATCCCAACAGTACTCCACCGGGTATTTACCAAAATCTTTCACGTTGTAATTTGATGACTTGTCGCGGAGATTTTGCGTTGCATAATTCGCAAGTAATTTTTTCAGGCAGTCAATCATTTATTTTTCCAAGTAATCTTTCGCGGGCTCCGTTTATGTTATCATCAAATACAGCGGCAGGTTCTTCAGATTTTGCTAATGTTTGGCGTGGCTTCGAAGGTGTTTTGGACGGAACAAGCAATACCATTGCCATCAGCGAAGCCTGTTCCGCAGAATCAACTGATTCCCGTAGCATTTTTGGTGCTGTTTCCCAATACACGATTAACAACACAACGACAGCATCAGCTCCATCAGGTTGCTTTGCTTTGTTTGATGCCGCTTCAATGCAGTACAAATTGACAGCACCATTGGCAACGGCATTGTATCGGGGCAATGTCTTGACCGATGGACGTGCTGCCCGAACCGGATTTTGTACCGTATTACCTCCCAATTCTCCATCTTGTATTCATAGTACAACTACACCGGAAACAAGAATGGGTTATCTTTCCGCAACAAGTTATCATGGCAAAGGCGTGAATGTTGGATTTTTTGATGGTACGGTTCGTTATGTTTCGGATAGTATTGATGCCGGAAAAATGTCCGACCAACAATCATACAACGCCGGACCAAGTCCTTACGGTGTTTGGGGAAGTTTGGGAACAATTGGACAAAGCGAGAATGTTTCCTTCTGAAAAAAATATTTCTGCCAAATCCGTAACAGAAAGATTTTTGTTCTCTACTGTTGCGGAACAAACAAAAACAATTATAATTCAATAGATTATTATGAGAAAAACAAAATGCGGATTAATGTTTATCGGTTTATTTTTTCATATCATTACAATAATCGGTTGCGGCGATAGTCGCCCTTCTGATTTACCGCCGCTTCAATCGGTTGTTCTAACATTCACGTTAGATGAAAAACCATTGTCGGAGGCTATTGTTACACTTTATTCGACGGAACCGAATTTCAAATGGTCTGTCGGTGGAGGAACCGATGACAACGGTCAAGTTGTCCTAATGACCAATGGACGTTACACCGGAACTCCCGAAGGAAAATATAAAATTACTGTTGACAAGGTTGTTCGGAACGGGCCTCCCATTCCGCATGAGTCGGAACTTCCCAAAGATGAAGAACAACGTCAAAAAATTTTTAACAATATTGATAAACAAACAACAATTACAAGAATTGTTGATGGAAAATTTCTCGACGAAAAAAATACGTCACTGGAATTGGAGGTTGTCAAGGGAAAGAATAAACAAACTTTCGATCTTGGTAAATCGGTTAACAAGGTGTTGCCGATAAATTAGTTGACTATCGCGCTGTAAACAACACGGCTAACAAGGAGTATTCTTATAATGAATCGATTTATTTTTGCAACGTTTGTGTTTTTTGTATTCGTTTCCAATTTCGCGATCATCGCGGCGGAACGTCCGAATATTGTGTTGATTTTAGCGGATGATCTTGGTTATTCCGATCTTGGTTGTTACGGTAGTGAAATTAAGACTCCGAATCTTGATACTTTGGCGGCAGGCGGTCTCCGTTTCACGCAATTTTATAACACAACTCGGTGTTGTCCGTCGCGGGCTTCCATCAACACAGGGTTGTATCCGCAACAAGCAGGTATCGGACTAATGGATGGACGATCTGAACGGCATGGTTATGAAGGTTATCTGACTGACCGTTGTGTTACATTAGCAGAAGTTTTGAAAAAAGCCGGTTATCGGACTTATATGAGCGGGAAATGGCACATGGGAAATAGACCGGGACCTTGGCGGCGCGGGTTCGATGAATATTTCGGTTTAATTGGAGGTTTTACCTCGTTTTTTAAGCCGGAAGTTCATACTCGCTTGCCGGCTGGAAAACCGTTACGTGAATACAGCTCCGGTGAATATTACGCAACCGATGTGTTTACCGATTATGCTCTTGATTTTTTAGCAGAATCCCGAAAAGTGAACGAAAATGGTGAACGTCCGCCGTTTTATCTTTATCTGGCTTACACCGCTCCGCATTTTCCGCTTCACGCGCCAAAGAAAGATATTGAGAAATATACCGATGTTTACACAAAGGGCTGGGATACTGTACGAAAAGAACGCTTTACGCGGCAACAACAACTCGGTCTCCTTGATGATTCCGTACAATTAACTCCGAGAAGCGATGTTCCCAAAAACTGGGCGAATGAAAAAACCGGTTGGGCAAATAAAAATAATCCCGCTTGGGAAACAATTGATGCCGACCGCCAAGCCGATCTTTCACGCCGTATGGCAATATTTGCCGCCATGATTGATCGAATGGACTGGAATATTGGGCGGGTGTTGACGGATCTTAAAGAACACGGCGATTTTGAAAATACGTTAATTCTATTTTTGTCCGATAATGGTGCTTGTGCCGAATGGGATCCATGGGGATTCGATGTTAATTCCGGTCCGCAAAACATATTGCATAAAGATGAAGAACTTGAAAAAATGGGAGGACCGGAAACATATCACAGTACCGGCAGCGGTTGGGCAAACGTCTCCAATACACCGTGGAGATTATACAAACATTACATTCATGAAGGAGGAATCCGTACTCCATTGATTGCTCATTGGAGTAGAGGAATTTCACGAAAAGGGGAATTTGAAAAAAGTGTTGGTCATATCATTGACCTCATGCCAACTTTCATTGAACTCGCCGATACGGAATATCCAAAAAATTGGAACGAAAAACCAATCCTTCCAATGGAAGGACGCAGTTTACTTGGTGCGTTTCGCGGTGAACAACAACAAGGCCGGACTCTTTTTTGGGAACACGAAAAAAATCGCGGTGTTCGGGAAAACGACGTGAAACTTGTTTGGCTCAATTCCCGTAACATTTGGGAACTATACGACTTAAAAACCGATCCAATGGAATTAAACGATCTGGCAGAAAAACAACCGGAAACCGTTAAACGTCTTGCTAATATTTGGGAACAATGGGCAAAACGAACTTATGTCCTCGAATAATAACGGAGATGATTTTGATTTTACGTAACCATTCATGGATGTTGTTTTTTTGAACAGTTACTTTAATCGTTCATAAAATGTTGCAAAAAAAATGAATTGATTCTTAGCGGTTACAATGTAACAATTGCTGTGAGAGTGTACTGAGAGGTTGTTTCAAAAAATCGGCGTAAATTGTTTCAATGTCATGATTTTCGTTACTGAGTCGTATTTTGCTTTCGGAATCACGCCGGTAAAGAGCATTGATTCGTAAACGCCGTAATTGGTCAAATTCCATACTATTATTGTACGGTTGTCCGCCTCCGCCAATACAACCGCCGGAACAAGCCATCACTTCAATGAAATCATAATGTTTCACTCCTTTTTGAACCGATTCCAAAAACGAACGCACATAACCGATTCCATGAACAACCGCAACATTCAATTGACGGCATCCAAAGTCAATAGTTGCTTCCCGAATATTTTTGAAACCGCGTACAGATTTTAATTCGTAAAAATCCTGCGGCGGTTTTTTATTGTTCAATAATTGAAAGGCGGTTCGCAGAATGGATTCCATCACACCGCCGGTATTGCCGAAAATCATACCGGCTCCGCTTCCCGTACCCATCACCGAATCATAAGCAACATCCGATAATGATACAAAATCAATGTCGGATTCTTTTAAAAGATAAGCGAGTTCGCGGGTTGTTAGGGCAACATCAACATCGCGCATTCGGGGAACATGGTGAAACACGCCGGAAGCATTCATTCCGGAAAGAAGAATTTCACTTTTCTTTGCGGTACAGGGAGTCAACACAACATGAAAAATCGTTGACGGTTCCAGTTCTTTTTTTTGTGCAAAATAAGTTTTAACAACCGCTCCTTGCATCAGAACCGGACTCTTTGCGGTCGAAAGGTGAGGCAGCAATTGAGGATAAAATAATCGGGCAAACCGAACCCAAGCAGGACAACAACTGGTCAACATCGGTAACGGTAATTTTTCGTTCTTTAATTCCAGCCGTTTAAGCAATTCCGATGCTTCTTCCATTATGGTCAAGTCTGCGGCAAATGTTGTATCAAGAACATAATCAACTCCCAGTTTTTTCAGTGCCGCAACAATTTTGCCTTCAACATTGGTTCCGGGCGGTTGTTGAAACATTTCACCCAGTGAAACACGAATTGACGGAGCCGTCGAAGCAACAACAATTTTTTTTGAATCAGTAATCGCTTTGGAAACAATCGGATAATGATATTGTTCCGTTAATGCTTCCGTCATACAAAATAACGTACATTGACCGCAATGGATACATTCATCTTCGCCATCAGGAACCGGATAACCAAAAACGGTTGTTACTTCATGGCAAAAATCACGGCAACGTCCACATTCGACACAATTACTGTTGAGATGCCGTATTGCCGGATTACTTCGGCTAATCGGTAACGGTAATCCATGACGGACAAATCCGTCAAACTGACCCGGACTACAATGTCCCGTAGCAATAAATCCGATTCCGGCTGCGGTTGATTGGAGTATTTTTCGTCGTGTTATTTTCCGCATAATGAATCCTTTTATCGCTCGTAA
>JAITBS010000313.1 GCA_031283515.1 Planctomycetaceae bacterium | reverse complement strand
TTTATAAAATACCGGGTTCTTTTACTTCGATACCTTTGAGAGCCATTTTCAGTGATTCGACATTGGGAGCGACTTCAAACGCGGTTGCCCGATCAATTTTTTTCATCATCACGAGGTCTTTGAGACTCATTGTAAAATCCTGCATTCCTTCCAGAACTCCAATTCGGATGGCATCGGATAATTTGGCATCTTTTTCTTCGAGAATCAGTTTACGGACAGTGGCGTTAAAAATCATTACTTCAATTGTCGGAACCCGCGAAACTCCCGGCATACACGAAGGCAAAAGTTTTTGGGCAACAATTCCTTTCATATTGAATGCCAATGCGCTACGAATTGCTTTGTGCATGGTAGCAGGAAAGAGGTCGAGAATACGTCCGATGGTACTTGGTGCGGATGAAGCGTGAATTGTTCCGAATACGAGGTGTCCTGTTTCTGCGGCATGAATTGCTGTTTCGAACGTTTCACGGTCGCGCATTTCACCGACAAGCATGACGTCAGGGTCTTCACGGACGGCATGTTTCATACCAATACTAAAATCAACAACATCTTGTCCGATTTCACGTTGGTTAATTAAACATTTATCGTCGGTAAAAAGAAATTCAATTGGGTCTTCAAGAGTCAAAATATGTTTTCGGTAATGCCGATTGACCCAGTTAAGCATGGAGGCGATAGTAGTACTTTTTCCCGAACCTGTAACACCTGCCAAAAGAATCATTCCTTGTGAAAACTTACAGAGTTCATAGAGTGACGGTGGAATATGTAATTTTTCCAGATCGGGAATAAAGTTATTGATGCGCCGTGCCACCAAACCGAGATGCCCCATTTGTTGCAACACGTTCACACGAAACCGCCAAGATACACCGTCCACTTCACATTGATGCGAAAAATCCGCACCACCGGTATCATTTAAGATTTTCCGATTACGTTCATCCATTGTCGGAAGAATGAGACGAGTCATTTCTTCGTCGTCAATAGGGCCGCGTTCCAGGCTCCGAAGTTCCCCTTTGATGCGAACAAACGGCGGACGATCAACTTTCAAATGTAAATCGCTGCCTTCCAGTTTAACCAAAGCACGATAAAGTTTATCAAGTTCGTATTCTTTTTTCTTTTTGACAAAACGTTCTGCCAGAGTACTAATATCAACAGACATTGGAATTTTTTGTGTTTGGGGGAGATAAAAGTTTCTTAATACAATACAACACCTTCACATACAAACAATTGAGAAACAAGATAACAATCTGTTTAACATACGCCGTTTTGTTACAAAATCGGTCTTCGAGCAATAGGCAACAACCCTTAAAATATCCATAAACTATTTTTTCGAAATGTCATCTTATCCGATACATTGATTTTTTTCAACTCCCCCTAGTGAGTAGTGGAGAGTTGATAGTGAAAAGTGAAAAGTGCCGCAAGCGGATTACTACCAAAACAGTATTATTCCGCCTGCGAACTCTCCACTATCAACTCTCCACTATCAACTACTCGATTGACCTACGGTTATGAAAATACCGCCTTTGCGGGGTGAAGATGGAAAAATAATAATTCCACTGATATATTACTGCCCTGATATATTACAGTTTTGTGTGCATCCGTAATTCGGCAAAAGATTGGCAAACTTTTTGTTTTTTACCGAAATAGGTTTACTTACACGGATTAAAGCGGATTAAAAAGGAAAACTGTTATTGAGTCTATTGTTTACGGATCGCAACATGATACACTATTGGAGAGTATTATTTGAGTATGGTTACCGAATTGGTAATATTATTTGACAACTATCGTTATTGTTTTTTATTCTGATGATTAAAGTTGTTATTTTAGCGGGTGGTCGTGGGACGCGGTTGGCGGAAGAGACGGATATTAAGCCGAAACCAATGGTTACAATTGGCGAATTTCCTATTCTTTGGCATATTATGAAATACTTTGCGGAATTTTCATGTGACAATTTTTTTATTGCAACCGGATACAAAGGCGAAGTAATCAAATCATACTTCACCAATTACCACAAAACTTGCGGCAGTATTATGGTTGATCTTGGAACCGGCAATGTCACGAATTACTCGACTCCACCGGAACAATGGAAAGTACACTTGATCGAAACCGGATTAACAACACAAACCGGCGGTCGAATCAAACGAATTGAAAAATGGTTACGGGGAAATAACCCTTTTTTTGTAACTTATGGCGATGGGTTGGCGAATATTGATTTGAACGCACTGCTCGAATTTCATCAGTCACACGGAAAACTCGCCACCGTAACCGCAGTACGTCCGCCGGCACGTTACGGAGTTATCTCGTTTGACAACACCACGCCAGTTGTTCAATCTTTCGCCGAAAAACCGCAAACTTCAGAAGGTTGGATTAACGGCGGATTTTTTGTGTTTAATGAAGGAATTTTTAATTACATTAAAAAAGATTCCGACACACTGGAAGGTGATAGTTTGGAAAAAATCGCTGCTGATGGCGAATTGATGGCGTTCCAACATAACGGTTACTGGCAATGTATGGATACGTTACGCGATAAATTCGACCTGGAATATCGCTGGAATAACGGAAAAGCACCCTGGAAAATCTGGAAAAATCAAAATGAAATTTGACAATCGGTGAGAATATTTCAGTAATTTTATATTTTAATGATGAACAAAGTAGAAAGTTTTCAGACAATTCGGGCTAAAACGAAAGACCTTTTTGATTTTAATGTTCAATTAACGGAACGCCAAAAAGACAATTCGGTTTTTAATTCGAATGAAATTGAACGAGTTACGATTTATCTCAAGTCGTATCCGAAACGTCTTGTTTTTGAGTTGACCAACGTATGCAATTTACGATGCCGAATGTGTGGACGCAACGACGCTAATTTTGCTACGACAATTTTCAACGTTAATTGGATTGATAAATTTGACGGCGTTTTAAATACGGTGGAAGAGGTAACGTTGATGGGTTGGGGTGAGCCGACGATGCATCCTGAGTTTATAAAAATTTTAGAATGTCTTAACCGATATTCGGTACGGAAATATTTTTGCACGAATGGTCAAAAACTTTCTGAATCTTCATTATTCAATGCGATATTTGATTGTAAGGTTGACGTGATGGCGGTTAGTCTTGATGGTGCTGTTGCGGAAACAAATGATTCGATACGCGGCAAGGGTTTTTACAATGTTGTTAATGGTCTGAAAAATATTGTGCGTGAGAGAAGTCGTCGCGGTATAAAATTTCCATACGTGAATTTTGTGTTTACGGCGATGCGTAGTAATTTCCGCGAGATACCGACAATTGTGCGGCTTGCAAGCGAGTTGGGAATAGAGGAAGTGAAAGTAGTTTTTTTGACCGCGTTTAATAATGAGATGGAATCGGAAATATTGTATGGTCGGATGGATGAAGTGAAACGAATATTTGAGGAATCAGCCGAGGTTGCATCGGAGTTGAGTATTCGGATCAAGTTGCCGTATATGCAAGGCGAGGATCCGTCGGGATTGAGTAATCACAAACCGTGTTATACGGCATGGCGAGATTTGTTTATTGGTTCTGATGGATTCATTCGACCTTGCATGTCAACGCCGATTAAATTTTTTCATATCGACGAATGTAAAAATTTTGAGGAGATTTGGAATCATCCGGCTTATCAGCATTTCAGAGCAATAATTAACGATACTAAAAAAGAACCGGATTCATGTAAACATTGTTATCAATCGTCATTTGCGAATTGGAATCGCGATCACGCATTCATACAAACCGGTCTTGCTTTCTCTCCAAAATGGAAAAAAACAGTAAGTATTCAATAGCAATATTATTGTTATTACAAAGTATTCACAGAGTTTCCAGAGATCACCGAATATTTTTTGAACCGCAGAAAACACGGGAAATAAAGAAAAAATGAAAATACTTGTTACAGGTTCAACCGGATTTATCGGTCGTTATGTTGTCGGACAATTATTACGGACGGGACATGAAATTGTTACGACTTCGGCGAAAACAGAATTAACGCTCCATAATGTGCAGCATATTCCTTATGATTTGAATAGTGAGCGGAATGATTTTTACGAGTTGTTTGGGCAACCGGATGCCGTGATTCATTTGGCCTGGCAAGGATTGCCGAATTACGAAGAATTATTTCATATCGAACACAATTTGCGGATAAGTTATCGTTTTTTGAAACAAATGATCGAATCGGGAACACAAAATATTAACGTAATCGGAACATGTTTTGAGTACGGATTGCAAGAAGGTTGTTTATCGGAAGATTTGCCGGCAAAACCCAATACGGTTTACGGTGTTGCCAAAAATACATTGCGGATTTTTTTGGAACAGTTACAAAAAAAAATCCCGTTTGATTTTAAGTGGATTCGGCTATTTTATCTCTATGGAGAAAACCAGAACAAAAATTCGATTCTGGAACAATTAAAATCAGCAATAGAACACGGTGATAAAACGTTCAATATGAGCGGCGGTGAACAACTTCGTGATTATTTACCGGTAGAAACTGTTGCGGAAAATATCGTTGGAATTTCGTTGCAAAATAAAGTACAAGGTATTATCAATAATTGCAGCGGCAAACCGATTTCAATTCGGCGGCTGGTCGAAGAATATTTGGAAAATACCAAAACAAAAATCAAACTCAATACCGGATTCTATCCGTACACAAATTATGAACCATTCGCATTTTGGGGAAACACAAACAAATTGGAAAGAACTCTTATCAAAAATGATCGGTAATTACAAATCACAAATTCTTTTTAAGGAGTTTCGTACATTAATGGGCGTTCCAGAGCCGAGTCAATTGTTTCCCAAATGAATGTCGGCGGTTGCGGTTTGTTTTTCTGAACCGGATTGATTTTGTCATGAGCCGGTAAATCAACTTGTTTGGGTTCTTGATACGCATTAGCATAAGCAGGTGTCGCCTCACTCGGTTTCAAAACTGGAGCTTGCAACTCAGGAATAGTTTTTTGTGACGCAAATATCGCTAACTGATTCTTACTCTGATCCGCCGATTCCCAATATTCTTTTTCAAGCGAAGGCGGAACTATCGGTAAAAATGCCGTTTCCGAATTATTCTCCGCTTTTTTCGGAATGATGTTTTCTGCTTTTTTTGTAACAAAATCACGAGAAACTGCCGGTAATGGTTCGGATGTTACCGGACTTTTTATCTCATCCCAAAAAGAAGACGTCGTCTTAGAATTAGAAGAAGACGGCAAAGGTGAAACAGCCGGAACAGAAATTGCCTGTTGTTTCGACTCCGGTTGTTTTGGTTCCGGTTGTTTTGGTTCCGATTGTTTTGATTCCGATTGTTTTGGTTCCGATTGTTTCGGTTCTAATGGTTTTGATTCTGGTTGTTTTGATTCTAATTGTTTCGGTTTTGATTGCTTTTGTTCCGATAATTTCGGTGTTAATTCATCTTTTTGCGGTTCTTTCGAATTTGTGTTCAATTTATCAGGTTTCGATCCTGTCTGGAATGTCTCAGATTTTTTTTCAAATGTTTGAGAATTTTTTTCTTTCTCTTTGGGGCGTTCCTGTAACGGATCAGGTTGAATCGGCTTATTAACCTTTGACGTTTTTACTGGAATTGCCGGAACAGACGATTGCGAATAATTTTCCTTTTTTACCTGATTTTGAGGAAGAGACGGCAACTCTAACAAATTGGGTTTATTATCTTTCAATACCGGCTGCTCAGAAGATGCCGCCGAAACCTCTTTCCCAGATTCATGGAACATTCCACGAACTTTAGGATAATACGTTAAATTGATCCCCAAACAAAGAACTAATAACGCAACAGAAAATAATATTCCCGGTTGAAATGGCATTGTACGACTATAGAGTATGACCAAAAGGGGGAAATGGGTAAAACAAAACACGTTTCTTCAAATTCGAAATCGTATAATGAAAAATACAACTTGTCGTTTACAAAGTCAAATCTTTTTTCTTTTTTACACTCTTTTCTAAGTATTTTCATTGTAAGAATCAACAAAAAAAACAATCAGGTAAAATTTAACGATGTTCCGGCAAAATTGGTCATTGTCTATTTTTATCAACAGAGTCCGCAGATTACGCAGATGTTCGCAGAATTTTTAAAAAGGCTTATTGAAGAGAATCACGCATTGAATCTGTTTCGTAATTCTCCAAGAAAATAATCTCCAAAAAACTACGGACTTAAAATTCAGCGAACATCTGCGTACTCTGCGGACTGAAATTTGCGAACATCTGCGAACTCTGCGGACTGAAATTTGCGAACATCTGCGTAATCTGCGGACTGAAATTTGCGAACATCTGCGGACTCTGCGGACTGAAATTTGCGAATATCTGCGAACTCTGCGGACTGAAATTTGCGAATATCTGCGTAATCTGCGGACTATTTTCCGATAACATCGAGAAAACGGCTATAAGCGTCATTCCATTCTGTAACATGTTCTGCGGTCGGCAGATATTCAACAACTTCAAAACTTGACCGGATAATTTGTCGGGCTTCGTCGATATTGGTAACATCTCCTATTGCGACCGCTTGCATCATGATATTACCGATGGCGGTTGCTTCAATCGGTCCGGCAATAACACGCCGTCCACAAGCATCCGCTGCCGCCTGACAAAGTTGGAGATTTTTTGTACCGCCGCCGACAATATGAATCGTTTCAATCCGTGAACCCGAAATTTTTTCGCACATTTCAAGAACGTAACGAAATTTCATCGCGATACTGTCCAAAGCACAACGGAGAACTGCTCCATCACTTTCCGGTAACGTTTGACCGCTTTTTCGGCAAAATTCGACAATTGTTTTGGGCATATCGGTTGGTCCCAGAAAATCCCGTGCATCAGGATCAATAAATGAAACAAGCGGTTTCGCTGCCTGAGTCAACCAATTCAAGTCTTCCCAATCAAGCGGTAAACCGGTTTTACCTTTGTGTCCCTGCTGATTCCATGTCCGCCGGCATTCCTGTAACAACCACATTCCGCAGATATTTTTGAGAATCCGCATCGTACCGCCGACACCGCCTTCGTTAGTAAAATTTAGTTCGGAAACTGTTTCCGTAACAACCGGTTTCGGTGATTCAATTCCCATAAGTGCCCATGTTCCAAGACTGATGTACGCCCAATCAATTCGGGAATTTTTGTTGCCGGATTTTGAAGAAACCGCAGGAACCGACATCACTGCCGAAGCCGTGTCGTGAGTCCCCGGTAAAATCACTTTGGTCGAAACCAATCCTGTTGCCGAAACCAAATTTTTTCGAAGTGTTCCCAAAATGGTTCCGGGTGACGAAACCGGTAAAAATAAATCCGTCGGTAATCCGAATGATTTTAGTAACAATTTCGCCCAATCATTTTCAATCGGGTTGAAAAACTGTGTTGTTGTGGCGTTGGTAAATTCGTTACTTTTTACACCGCTGAGCAGCCAGTGAAACAAATCCGGCATCATAAGAAATGTTTCCGCAACATCAAGTAATGGCGAATGATACCGTGCCATCGCCAAAAACTGATAGAGCGTGTTGAACTGCATAAATTGTAACCCGCTTTGACGAAAAATATCGTTTCGAGAAACCGTTTTGAATGCTTCTTCCATCATGCCGTCAGTTCGGGCATCGCGGTAACAAACAGGATTACCGAGCAAGGTATCCCCGCGACCCAGCAAAGCAAAATCAACTCCCCAAGTATCAACTCCAACACTGATAATTTTGTTACCAAATTTTGCTCCGGCAATTTGTAAACCGGTTTGAACATGTGACCAGAGACTGGGCAAATTCCAATAAAGTGTTCCTGCAAAATCGGTTGAACTATTTTCGTAGCGATAAAGTTCTTCGAGTTCCAATGTTTTCCCGTCAAAATGTCCGGCTAAATGCCGACCACTGGATGCACCCATATCAACTGCGAGGTAAGTTTTTCGTGTCATAGTAATTATGGCAATAGTTTTGTGTTAACCGAACCGCTATTAGAATTAACCGGTACAATTAACAGGTTCTTTATTATATCAGCCGACATCATCACTAATACCTAAACCTCGGTGAATACTCAATTTCCGTGAGAATTTTCTGCCAAAAGTTTTTTACAATAACGATTGATGACTGTTACCGTGCGGACAACCCAAATTTAAACGATTATCAATATACACGAAAAATGTTGTTCTTAAAAGGTGGTTGACGCAGGAAAATTACCAATTTTTCAACCATTAAATGTTGTAGGCAAGAGTTACGGTTGATTATTTTCCAAATAATCTTAAAATCTTATAACTTGGGAAAATAATAACCCTATAGATTGAAATAGTTAATAATCAGATAATTTAATGTCCGTAAATATAATTCATCAGATATTTATCGTTACAAAAATTAATAATTAAAATCATGTCATTACTTTCTTGGAATGAGATTCGTTCTCGTGCTTTTTTGTTTATCAATGATTGGCTTACGAAGAGCGAGATTGCACACGAAGACGCGGACGCTCAAACGTTTGAGAATGAATTTTTTCATATTTTCGGCGTTCCGCGAACTAAAGTAGCCGTGTTTGAAAAACGAATTAATTTTCGTAACGATAATGTTTCTACGTCTATTTCTACGTCTGTTTCTACAAAGTCTAAAGATATTGACGATAAAAAATCGGGCAAGACGGGCAAGATTGATTTGTTTTGGAAAGGTCATATTCTGATTGAGATGAAAAGTCCGGGCAAAAATCTTGCTAACGCTTACGAGCAAGCGAAACGTTACACTAACACTCTTCCGCTTGAAGATATGCCGAAAGGAATTTTAGTCTGCGATTTTGTCAACTTTCACTATTATGATCTTGAAGACGACGGCAAGTTATATCAATTTAAACTTTCGGAGTTGGTCGAACATATTGAGCTTTTTGGTTATCTTGCCGGTTACGCGAAAATAACGTTTCAGGAACTCGATCCGGTTAATATCGAAGCGGCGGAAAAAATGGGACGATTGCATGACCGGCTTAAAGAAATCGGTTATAACGGTCATCGTTTGGAAGTGTATTTAGTTCGGATTTTGTTTTGTCTTTTTGCAGACGATACCGGAATTTTCGAGAAAGATTTTTTTGTCAACTATATTTTGAATCGCACAAATCCTGACGGCGGCGATCTTGCGTTGCATATTCAGAAAATATTTGAAACGTTAAATCAAACCGAACAACAACGTCTTCAAACTCTTGACGAGCAGCTCAAAAAATTCCCGTATGTCAACGGCGATTTATTTAATGAACGGCTTGAGATCGCCGATTTCGACTCCAAAATGCGTGAAACGTTAATTGATTGTTGTCGTCTTGATTGGAGTAAAATTTCACCGGCAATATTCGGCGCGATGTTTCAGAGCGTGATGGATAAAGAATCTCGACATGATTTCGGCGCGCATTACACGAGCGAAGAAAATATTTTGAAATTGATTCGTCCTCTTTTTATGGACGAACTTTGGAAGGAGTTTTATCGTTATAAAAAACTTAAATCGGAGATTCGCAAAACACGATTGACAGAATTTCACAATAAACTTTCGCGATTAAAATTTCTTGATCCTGCTTGCGGGTGCGGTAATTTCTTGGTGATTAGTTATCGCGAGTTGAGACTTTTGGAGATTGAAGTAATCAGCGAGTTGCTCGGCGATGATAAACTTCTTGACATTGATCATTATATTAAGGTGAATGTAAATCAATTTTACGGAATCGAGATTGTCGAGTTTCCGTCGAAGATTGCTCAAGTTGCGCTTTGGCTAATGGATCACCAGATGAATCTTGCGGTGATGAAACGTTTCGGTAAATATTATATTCGGATTCCGCTCAACGTTTCGGCGTCGATTCATTTTGCGAATGCGTTTGACATTGACTGGGAAAAAATCGTATCAAAAAATGAGTTGAGTTACATTCTCGGCAATCCGCCTTTTTTGGGTTACAGCGTTATGAATAAACGTCAGAAAAATGAACTGGTCAACGTTTTTAACAAGATGAAAAATTGTGGCAATCTTGATTACGTTACGGCATGGTACAAAAAAGCGGCGATCTATATTCAAGACACGAATATTGAGGTTGCGTTTGTTTCGACAAATAGCATTTGTCAAGGCGAGCAAGTCGCGATTTTGTGGAAAGATTTAATGTGCAATCATAATGTTAAAATTAATTTTGCGTATCAGACGTTCAAGTGGAGCAATGAAGCACGCGGCAAGGCGGCGGTTAATTGCGTGATTGTCGGGTTTAGTTTGAACGACAGAAAAATAAAAAAACTGTATCAGAATATCGCCGTTAATTCTAAACTGTCAAGTGTTACGGCAAATCAGATAAACGGTTATTTGATTGATTCGCCGATGATTTTTATCGCCAAAAGACGTAAACCGATTTGCAATGTTTCGGAAATGATTTACGGTAACAAGCCGGTTGACGATGGTAATTTTCTACTCGACAAAAATGAAAGAGACGATTTGATCAAACGCGAACCTGAACTTGCAAAAATAATAAAACCGTTTTTGGGCGCGCATGAATTTATCAACAATATTCCGCGATTTTGTATTTGGTTGAATGGCGTTTCGCCTGAAAAATTTAATCGGTCGAAAGCAATTCAAGAGCGGATTCGGAAGGTTAAAATTTTCCGCGAGAGCAGCGAGAAACAAGCGACAAAAAAATTAGCGGAAACGCCGACGGTCTTTGGCGAGATTCGTCAACCGGAGTCGAATTATATTATTGTTCCGTTGACGTCGTCGGAGAAAAGAAAATATGTGCCGATAGGTTTTGCGAACAAAAATATTATTCTTGGCAATTCCAATTCCGCGATTCCAAACGCGACGCTTTACGAATTCGGAGTTATAACTTCAAACATGCACATGTCATGGATGCGTTATATTTGCGGCAGACTTGAAATGCGATACCGTTATTCCGGTTCGTTGGTTTATAACAATTTCCCGTTCCCGAATCCGACTCTAAAACAAAAACAGTCAATAGAATCGTCGGCGCAAATGATATTGAACATTCGCAACAAATATCCAAAGAGTTCGTTAGCCGATCTTTATGATCCGCTTTCGATGCCGTCAGAATTATTAAAAGCGCATCAAAAATTAGACAAAGCCGTAGAAAAAGCCTACGGTAAAATTTTTGAAAACGACAGTCAACGAGTCGCATATTTATTCGAACAATATCAAAATTTAACCGGAGAATTATTTAACGTTACAAAAAATCAATAATCACAATATTTCAGCGGAATTATTTTTAATGGACAAAATATTGAAATAATGACGACTCTAAATTTGTCCATTTAGTTCATTGAGAAAATCACGACTGCATAGTTACAACTATCAAGACCTAGCCTTGCTATGTTTAAAAATGACTATACAATTCGATTTGCGTCGATTTTTGCAACTAGTTTTTTTGACGCAGATTTTGTAACTGTTCACGCGAATAAAAAATTGACTTCGACTTTTAATTTCGCAATTTAACAAACCTTCAACTACAACTAACCCTTAACAACTTTTCGAAAAATGAAAAAAATTTTGTTTACAATATCGTTTACAATATCATTGTTTGCAGTATCGCTTTTCGGCTTTACATTGGTCAATGCACAAGTTGAATTGACTCATAACGTTTGGCACGAAAATACATTCGGCGAAATGCAAAATGTCGTTAGCGAAAAAAATGATATTAACCTCCTCAAATTCCCTCGCGTTAAACTT
>JAITBS010000301.1 GCA_031283515.1 Planctomycetaceae bacterium | reverse complement strand
CCAGAGATTTATTCCTTTTACGAGATACCGACAATTGTACAACCGACAACGGTATTTTGGATTATTTACGGTGCGATATTTATTGCGGTTGCATCTGGAGTTCTTCCGGCGATTCGTGCTGCGAGGTTACATCCGGTTGAATCGTTACGAAATTAAACGTGAGTCGTGTTGACTTCCACAATGCCGTCACTAATAATGAAATCCCGACAACGAGTAGATTTTCGTCCAGTAAAACCGAGTCTTGATCCGCCGGAACCGCCGCCGAAACCGAATATTCGGCTTTCGGGAGTTCTGCGGGCTCCGGATGGTCGTACACTCCTCGATCCGCCAACTATTGACCTAAACGAATTATTCGAACAACCTTTACCACTATTTACCGCATCTCCTAAAATGATTCCTTCCTCATTTAAAGAATCTGTTACAAATTCCGACCGGTCGGTTGTTCCGGTTCGGGAATCCTCGTTTCGTGTGCCGTTTTTGTTTGAAAATCTTCCGGCAATCGAAAATGCGAAGAACCTTTTTGACAAAAAATCGTTTGGTCGAAAAAATGAACCGATAGAGCGTTTCCATTCGACGATTGACCGAACGATTGACCGAATGGACGAATCAAGACAAACAACTCATCTACCGGAAATTCCGCCCTTACCAAATTGGGAACGAAATTTTGATGACCCGCCGGCAACAACAACGAAATCCTCTCACTCTTCTACTAAAACCAATTTGGAAGAATTTCAATTAAATGAACATTTTGAAGATATTGATGTTTTCCTAACCCGAAATAAAATGAAACAACAACCAGATCGAAATAGTAATTTCGTACAAGAAGAATATATTGAACAGAAAAAAAATACTGAACAGAATCAAGATTCCGAACAAAAAAGGAATTGTGAACAGAAAAAAATTATTTTACCGGTTATCCATACTGTTCGCGGAAACCGTGAAACAGTGTTTCGCCGGAAACACTCTGTTTCTGTCCTGAAAAAACGAGAAACATTGGTTGTTCCGTCTGAAAAATCTGTTACTGAATTACTTCGTGCGGAAAATTTGACCAAAAGTTATTACAGAAAAAAACTGAAAATCCCTGTACTTAAAGGGGTTAATTTATCGGTACAAACGGGAGAATTTGTTGCGATTATTGGACAAAGCGGTTCCGGTAAAAGTACGTTATTACATTTGCTTGGTACTTTGGACAATCCTGAATCCGGTTCCGTTTATTTTGAAGATCAACGAATTGATAATCTTCCGGTTGTTCGCCGAGATTATCTTCGTAACCGTTCAATTGGTTTTATTTTTCAGTTTTATTATTTATTACCGGAATTGACGACATTGGAAAATGTATTATCTCCGCTTATGATTCGAGAGGGGATTTTGAGTTATTTCTTTCGTCGCGGCTTGTATATTGAAAAGGCAAAAGCCTTGCTGGAGAAAATGGGGTTATCGCATCGTTTGAAACATAAACCGTGTGAACTTTCCGGCGGAGAGATACAACGTGCTGCAATTGCGAGGGCATTGATTTCTGAACCGAAAATTCTTCTGGCGGACGAACCCACCGGTAATCTTGATGCTGCTTCTGCTGCAGAAATTATGGAACTGCTCCAACACCTTAATAAAGAACAAAAATTAACAATTATCATGGTAACACATGACAACGCCATTGCCAACACTGCCGACAGAATTGTTCGTATGGTCGATGGAGTCATCGTCTAAAACCGCCCATGATTTGCGAACATCTGCGTAATCTGCGGACTACTTGAATTTATTATTTGAATCAATTAATAAATAGACAGTTACTCGATGAGTCACTTGTGAAATTTGCAAAATATGTAAAAATGGTGTGGTTATTTTTTTCCATTTTCACTTCCTGTGTTTTTTTCTTATGGATCATGCCGAACGCACACGACAACTTGAAGAACAACCAGTTGGCCGGTTACTTTGGGAATTTTCAGTGCCGGCAATTGCCGCAACAGTTATTAACGCTTCTCATAGTATTATCAATCGGATTTTTGTTGGACAAACGATTGGTGAAGTCGGTATTGCTGCTGTTACGGTAACATTGCCCATGATGACTATCATGCTTGCGGTTGGAATGACGATTGGTATTGGTTCAAACACATTAATTTCCATCCGGCTTGGCGAAAAGAAAAATGAAGAAGCGGAACGAATTGTAGGTCAAGCGTTGTTCCTTTTTGGTCTTATGGCAATTGGTTTTATGGTTTTCGGTTTGTTATTTATGGAGCCGTTGCTGCGGCTTTTCGGAACAACCGAAAGAGTGATGCCTTACGCCAAAGAATATTTGTCCGTTATGGTCTGCGGTGCATTCTTTCATGAAATCTCTTACGGTGTCAACGGTTTTTTACGAAGTGAGGGTAAACCGCGCACTGCCATGATGACAACTTTGATCATGGCATTTCTGAACATTTTTTTTGATTGGTTGTTTCTTTATGTTTTTCGTACTGGTATTTGGGGAGCGGCATTTGCAACAATTCTCGCACAAATTTGTTCAACCAGTTGGGTATTTTGGCATTATATTTCCGGTAATACTTTACTGCGTTGGCGTCTAAAA
The DNA here is from genome assembly GCA_031283515.1 of Planctomycetaceae bacterium. Classification (GTDB taxonomy): domain Bacteria; phylum Planctomycetota; class Planctomycetia; order Pirellulales; family Thermoguttaceae; genus WRKP01. The sequence goes on along the minus strand of JAITBS010000301.1, from coordinate 2,376 downwards.
AATATTCGTTGGGATTTTGAACTATCCCGTCAAGTTTTCCTGCTTGGTATGCCGCCGTTTATTATGCAGTCAATTGCCTGTGTTCTTCAGGCAATTCAAATGCGGCAGATTTTTTATTACGGGAATCTCTATGGTATTGCCAATCATATTGAGCATGGCGGAGATTTAGCGGTTGGGGCGTTTGGGATTGTGTTTGTTGTTTCGATGGCGGTATTCCTTCCGATTCTTGGTTTGAATCAGGGAGTGCAGCCCATTGTCGGTTACAATATAGGAGCAAGACATTTTGACCGTGTTGCCAAAGCTCTCTGTTTATCACTTGGTTCTGTAATAACATTTACATTGATTTGTTCTATTGTTTTGTTTGTTTTTCCGGAAATATTGCTTCGTCCTTTTGCTGGTGTTGATGGCGGAGCCGATTTACTCAAACTTGGTTGCCGTGCTGCCCGTATTTTCGGACTGATGCTTCCAGCTGCCGGAATTGTTGTTGTGATGGCGGGTTATTTTCAATCAAACGGCACTCCCAAACTTGCTATTGCTTTAACATTGATTCGTCAAGTTGTGTTGTTTGTACCATTGATTCTTATTTTGCCGCATTATTTCGGATTGGATGGAATCTGGTTCTCTGCTCCGGTTTGTGATTTTGGTTCTTTCATTTTTGTTGCCGTATTGCTCCAACGCGAATTGAAAAAACTTCGACGGCTTATAATGTAACTATCTATTTTTATCAACAAAGTCCGCAGATAAATATTTAGTCCGCAGATTACGCAGTCCGCAGATTACGCAGCGTTTTTTAAAAAGTTGTAACAATTCAGCCGCATTTTTGTTTTTCGCTCTTCACTCTGACAGTGGTGCGATTTTCATAACTGCAAGTCATCGACCTGCGGACGAATCCGTGACAATCTGCGGATTAAAAATAGACAGTTACAACCAATTGATAACAATGAATTGTGTATTATAATCTTATTTTTATTCTGTTTGAGCTGTTTTTAGTTTCCTCATAGAATCCTCTTCCCACTTCCTTGCGGCAGGGATTCAATCACCACCAACACAAAACATTTATGTCTCTATTGATTGATGCCCATACGTTTCGGGAATTGGTTGGTGGTCGGCGGAAGGGATTGAGAGCGGCGTTGGTTCGCGGATTACTGAATCTGCTGGAACTTCCATATTTTTCCGTAACCTCCTTGCGGAATTTTTTTTATGACGCTGGTATTTTTTCGACTCATCAATTACCAATCCCGATTATTTCTGTTGGCAATCTGACGCTTGGCGGAACCGGTAAATCCCCATTAGTTGCCTGGCTTGGTCGGTTCTTTCTCGACCACGATATCCAACCCGGTATTATCAGCCGTGGTTATGGTCAATCGTCCAGCGGTGTAAACGATGAATTTCTTGAACTTGCATTCCGTTTGCCGTCAATTCCGCATCGCCTTAACCGTAACAGGGTTGTTGCTGCGCGGGATTTTCTTGATTCCTTCAAAGTTGACTTATTAATTCTTGACGACGCATTTCAACATCGGCGTATTGCTCGAAATCTTGATATTGTTTTGCTTGATGCTTTGGAGCCGTTTGGTTATGAACATATTTTTCCGCGTGGTATGCTTCGTGAATCCATCACTTCCTTGTGTCGGGCGGATGTTGTTTTTCTTTCGCGTGCGGATTTGGCGGATGAAGCCCAACGCCGGAAAATCCGTGACCGCGTACTAACGATTTCGCCCAACATCCTTTGGGGTGAAATCGTTCATAAACCACAATCGCTCCTCTCTTTTGCAAAAACAGAAACCGATATTTCCGCAATTCATAATAAACGGATATTAGCGTTCTGTGGGATAGGTAATCCGAATGCTTTTCGTCAGACATTAGAATCTTGTGGGGCGAACGTAGTGGAATTGATTCCGTTTCCGGATCATCATCAGTTTCGTGCGGAAGATATTAACGAGTTGGAAGCAATGGCGAAACGAAAAGGAATTGATTTCATTCTTTGTACGATGAAAGATTTTGTCAAAATTGATCATTTGATTTCCGGTTCGATTCCAATTCAAGCGGTGTTGATTGATATCCGGTTCCTTTCCGGCGAGACAGCATTTCGGGAACTTCTCAAAAAACAGTTGTAATTGCTGCGGAACTTCTAAAAAATGAAAACAGTACGAAATTGCGGTAAAATAGGACTTGGGGTAACTATTCGGTGTCTATTTTCTTCTTCACCTCGAAGGGGTGAAGAGCAAAAAATTAAAAAAGCGACTGAATAGATACAAAATTTTGTAATATATCAGTCGAATTTCTGTTTTTCCCATTAGCCCCGATAGGGGCGTCAGGATTATAACCCGCCCCAACGGGGTGGGTAAAAACTCCTCTTCAACCCAACGCCCTGAAAGG